>JBEKFN010000040.1:0-16663 GCA_050013295.1 Terriglobales bacterium | reverse complement strand
GAAATGAAAGAGCCAGGAACATGGAAGAGCTAGAGCCGCATCGTCGTGAATCGGACCGTCCGCGGGGAAGATTGCGCAAGGGCATGTATATACTGCCCTCGCTGTTCACCACGGCGAATATCGCGCTTGGGTTCTACGCGATTCTGCAGACCGTGCATGGCAGCCCGGCTGAACCCTGGCACATGGACTTCGCCGCGATGGCCATCGGCTTTGCCGTATTGTTCGACGGTCTGGACGGCCGCATCGCGCGCATGACCCACACCGCTAGCGATTTCGGCAAGGAACTCGATTCCCTGGCCGACGTGATTACCTTCGGCGTTGCCCCGGCGCTGCTCGCCTGGATGTGGGGCTTTCATCTGTTGCCGGCGGGCGCGATTGCCCCTGACCTGCACTTGAAGATCACGCAAGGGGGGTCGATCGCCTGCTTCGCTTTTCTTATCGCGGGTGCGAGCCGCTTGGCCCGCTTCAATATTGCGAAAAATCCGGAGCCTTCGAATCCGGGACGTCCGGGGAAGAAATATTTCGTGGGCATGCCGATTCCGGCCGGGGCGGGAGTGATTGCGGCCGTCGTCCACTACTCCGCCGGAGAACCCGTGACTTCCTGGTGGACGGCTTTGAGCTGGTTGATGATGGTCGTCGTGGTCGGTTATCTGATGGTCAGCACGTGGCGTTTCTATAGCTTCAAGGATATCGATTTTCGTTCGCGGCATCCCTTTCGCCTGGTTGTGCTGCTGGGCGTGGTCGGCGCGTCGATTTGGTTCTTTTCGCGCCCGGCGCTTTTTGCCATCGCGATCCTGTATATGGCTTCCGGCATCCTGTGGCGCCTGCAATGGATCTTCCGTCGCAAGAGCCCGCCTGCACCTCCGGCGTACCGGGAGGCATCTCAGACTCCATGAGTCCCCTTTCGAAAACTCCCCTTTCGAAATCCGCCAGCTCGCAGACGGATCTCCGCGGCACGAATCTTTATCGCGTGGCGATTGTGGGCGCGGCATCGCTCAAGGGCAAAGAGATTGCTGAAATCCTGCGCGAACGGAATTTTCCCGCCGTCGATGTCCGGTTGCTAGATGACGACGAGTCTCTCGGCCAACTGGAAGCGGTCGGCGACGAGATGAGCTTTATCCAGAGTATCCGCTCGGAACAGTTCGAGCGCGTGGACTTTGCCTTCTTTGCTTCCGACCCGCGTTCGACGCGCAACAACTGGAAGGTCGCGCGCGACTTGGGCGATACCATCGTGGATCTCACGTACGCGCTGGAAGATGAAGCGGGAGCGTCGGTCCGCTCGCCCTGGATCGAGCGGCAGAGCGGCCAGCCCATTGCTCCGGAATTGCAGCCGGGCCCGGTGGTGGTGGCCCATCCCGCGGCGACGGTCCTCGCGTTGCTTGCCTTACGCAGCGAGAAGGCTGCCAAAGTCGAGCGCATGGTCGCGACCGTGTTTGAACCGGCTTCGGAGAACGGGCAGAAGGGTATGGACGAACTGCACGAGCAGACGGTGAATCTGCTCTCCTTCCAGGAGCTCCCGAAGAATGTGTTCGACATCCAGGTAGCCTTCAACATGGTGCCGCGCTACGGACAGAGGTCTGAATTGGCGCTGGATGCTGTGTCGCAAAGAGTCCGGACGCACTATCGGCGCATTGCGCGCGGCGCAACCGAGCTTTCGCTGCAGGTGCTGCAGGCGCCGGTCTTCCATGGGCACGGTTTTTCGGTGTACCTGGAGATGGAGAAGCCGGTCGCAATCGCAGATTTGTCGCGGGCCCTGGCGGGAGAGCACGTGGTGGTGAGCGGCAGCCCGGAAGATACGCCGACCAACGTGAGCGCTGCCGGTCAGGGGGACATCCAGGTCGCGATCACCAACGACGCTAATCACAAAAACGGGGCGTGGCTTTGGGCAACTACCGACAACCTGCGCGTCGCCGCCTTGACCGCGGTCGAATGCGCCGAGACGATGACCGCGTCCCGGCCGAGAGGTCAGATTCAATGATCTTCGGGACAACGACCCGGACGACGCACCGGACGACGAACGGGATGACGACCCGGTGGACGGCGAAGCGGCGGGCGGCCGCAACTGCGTTCGGAGTGGGACTAGCCTCGACATTGATATTGATATCGATGGGCTGCGGATACCACCGGGCCGGAAATGCGGTCGAACTGCCGCAGAATATCCACAGCATCGCGATTCCCGGCTTCGTGAGCCACAGCCAGACGTTTCGCATCGAGCAACTGCTAACCGATGCCGTCGTGCGCGAATTCAACGCCCGCACCCAGTACCATGTGATCCACGAAGCCAATGGCGACGCGGATGCGGTGCTGAAGGCGACGGTTTTATCGGCGTCGGCGAATCCGCTGGTCTACGATTCCACGTCCGGACGCGCAATCAGCGCTTTGCTCACCGTGAGCGTTCAGGTCACGCTGACCGACCGTCGGGGCAAGGTGATCTTCGAGAATCCTTCCTATCTTTTTCACGATCAGTACGAAATATCGAGCGATCTCCCCAGTTTTTTTCAGGAAGACTCTCCGGCCGTCGATCGCTTGTCGCGGGATTTTGCGCGTACGCTGGTGGCTAATATCCTGGAGGCCTACTGATGTTGGAGGGCTATTGATATGCGCGCCTTCAGTCAGGCGGACCGCTTTCTCTCCGAACTCGAGTCGCGCAAACTGAAGCCGGCTTACGTGCTGGTTGGCGATGAAGCGTTTTTTCGCAAGCGCTGCCGCGACGCCATTCTTGAGCACCTGGTCGCGCCCGACTCGCGTGACTTCGGCTTATTTGAGTTCGACCTCGCCGAAACTTCGCTGAACGAAATTCTGGATCGCGCCCGCACGCCCTCGCTGATGGCGCCGTTCCAGGTATTCTTCGTGCGCGGCGTGAAGACGCTGTTTGGCCGCGGCTCCAACGAAGAAAAAATTGGAGCCATCGAAGCCTACTGCAAGAATCCCAATCCCGATGCGCTTCTGGTATTTGTTGCCGATCACATCAGCATTCCCGCCGATGCCCGCCGCATGGAGATGACCGACAAAGACCGCTACCAGAAGATCCGCGAAGACCTCGGGCCGTTTTGTGGCATTGTCGAACTGTCTCGCGTGCAAGAGGGGGAAGCGGTGCGCTGGATTGGCGAGTATTGCCTTACACGCGAGGTCAAGATCGACGCCGACGGCGCCCGCGAGTTGGTGGATGCGCTGGGCGGCGAAATGATGATGGTGTCGAACGAACTGGAGAAACTGATTCTTTACGTCGGCGAAAAGAAAAAGATCACGCTCGGTGATGTCGAGACCATGGTGCTCGCCGCGAAACAGCGTTCGCTGTATGAGTTGACCGACGCGATTTCCTCGAAAGATCGCGTGCGCGCGCTCGAAATCCTCGATGCGCTGCTTTCGACCGGCGACGGCGAAGAAGCTGCCATCGGCCATCTCTATATGCTGGCCAAAACTTTTCGCCAGATGCTGGTAATCCTGGAGCGCAACGTGCGCGACCAGCGCATGCTGTGGGCGGCATTGTGGCAGGGCTTTCGCGTGCCTCCGTTTGCCGCCGACGATATCATCCGGCAGGCGCGGCGCTACAAATCGAAGCGCGAACTGACGCGCTCCATTCGCCTGGTTGCGAAAGCCGATCTGGCGCTGCGCTCGAATCCCACCAGCAAACGGATGGTCCTTGAAAAACTCGTTCTGGATCTCGCCTCCGAGCCGAAGCTTGAAGCTGCGGGCGGATGGATGCAGGAAGAACTGCCGGTATAGGGCTCTGAAGCCTGAGACAACCCCCGACGCACTGTCATCCTTCGACTTCGCTCGGGGTAAGCTCCGTGGGGTTTGTGCACTTTACATGCCACACGATAGGAGGTATGTAAGACACATGGCTCAACCAAAATCACCACTCCACCCGTTGTTGGATGAAATCAACAAGGCTGCGGTCAATGGCCTACCATTTTTGGCTGTTGCAATGACTGTTGCTCTACCGGATATATGCGCATCTCTCGCCTCTGTGAATGGCCTTAGCACAGGCCAACTCTATAAAGAATTAAATACAAGGAATAAATCATTGAAGCCGACGATGCTTTCAACCTGAGAGACATATCCTACCCTTTGATCTCGGCCACTGCCCGTCGCAGCTCCTCAACATCCGGGAAATTCGGTTTGAGCTTCACCACGCGGTCCAGTTGCTGCCGGGCCAGCGCGGCCTGACCGCTTTTGGCGTAGGCGAGTCCCAGATGGTAGTTGAAGAGCGCGTTGTCCGGTTCTTTCTTGACCGCTTCTTTGAACAGGCCAATGGCGGAGGTATAGACGTGCTTGTGGTAGAAAGCCCAGCCCAGGGTGTCGGCGGAGTTTGGATTATCAGGAAGCTGACGCCGGGCCGTCTGCGCCATTGCGAAAGCGACGTCCACATTGCCTCCCTGCTCCAGCATCACGTACGCCAAATTGTTGGAGGCCAGCGGATTTTCCGGCTGTATCTCTAGCGCTTTCTGGTACTGCTGCTTGGCGCGATCCCAATCCTGCTTGCTCTCGTAGATGCCACCAGCCAGCAGGTGGAAAGTGATTTCCTTGGGATTGATCTTCGAGCCATCGAGATACGTCTGCAGCGCCTGATCCGTGGCGCCGCGTTCGTTCTGCACCAGGCCGAGCTTAACCAGCGCATCGCTGTTCTTCTTATCCAAGTCGGAGGCTTGTCTGAACTCCGCTTCTGCCCCTGCTAGATCCTTCTTCTGTTCCATCAGAAGTTGGCCCAGCATGATGTGAAAGCCGGCGTTCTTGGGATACTTGGCCAACTGCGCCTTGGCTGCGGCGATGGCTTTGTCGGGTTCCTTCTGCATCAGGTCTGCGTTGAGCACGCCGCCCAGTGCGTCGGTGGAATTTGGAGCCTGATCCAGCGCCTGCTGATAGGCTTTTTGCGCTTCGGCATACTGGCTCTGTGCCATCCGCAGGTTGCCCAACTGCACATAAGCGGCAGGATTGTTGGGCTCCTTTTCGAGAGACCGATGAATATAGTCATCCGCCGTCGCGTACTGCTTGCGATCGATGTCCGCTATGCCGCGCAGCAGGTATCCGTCCGGAGCATCTGGCAGCAGGGCGATGATCTGGTCGGCTTCCTGCGCGAGCCCACTGGGATCACCCCGGTGGATGGCTACACCCGCCAATGCGCGGTGCGCTTCCACAATGTCAGGACGCAGTCGAACTGCATCGCGCCACTCTGTTTCCGCCCGGTTGGTGTTGCCCAGTTCGTCGAAGGCCAGGCCCTGCTGGTAATGCGCCACAGCGTTATCCGGATCATTCTTCAACACGGCTTGCAGCGTGTTAACGGCGTCGCTGGCTTTGCCGCTGCGAATCTCGATCTCTCCCTTGTAAATCTGGGCGTCCTGGTCATCGGGCTTCGCCTTCACGACTTCGTCATTCAACTTGCGGGCATCGTCAATCCGGTCGGTCAGGATCAGCAGCTGAATGTAATTCTTCTTAACCACCATGTCCTTGGGATGGTCTTTATAGAGCGAGGCATACTCGGTCGTCGCTTTGTCGAGCTGATTATTGCCATAATAGAAGCCTCCGAGCATGCGGTAGCCCTCGAAATTATTCGGGAAGTCCTTTTTCGATTGACGCAGGAATTCCTCGGCTTGCCCGGGTTTGTTCTCCGCCATGTACAGGCGGGCAAGAGAGAGCCTGGGACCGGGATCGTCGGTGGCGGCCGCAATGGCCCTCCGGAACAAGTCTTCTGCCTCGGGAAATCGCCCGCGAATCTGGTAAAAATTCCCCAGCGAGACCAGCGCAATCGTGGATTTGGGACTGAATTCGACCGCTTTCTTGAAATTGGCCTCCGCCGCGTCCCACTGTTGTCCGTGCATCTGAAACATGGCCAAATTCAGATAAGAGTCAGAACTCTTAGGGTCCAATTGCAGCGCCTTCTGCATGTCTGCCAGCGCGGCAGGAGTGTTATTCATACCGGCGTAGTAGTTGGAACGTGCGATGTACACCTCGGGGTTGTTGGGTTGCTTTTGCACGAGCAGGTCCAGATGCTCCTTGGCATCATTGAACCGACGACCGAGGATCAGCAGGTTGGCCAAGTCAAGGTGTGCTGCGTATTGGTCGGGCTGGATTTCGATGGTCTTCGACAGCTCCTGGTACGCGGTTGGCCACTGCTCCAGCTTGAGCGCCGCCAGCGCCAGCTGGTAGTGGGCGTCGGCGAAACGCGAATCGACCTGGATGGCATTCCGGAACTGAATCTCAGCCTCCGGGTACTGGCCCTTGGAGTAGTAGCGCTGGCCGCTCTCCAGGTACTTTTGCTTGCGGACGTTCGGATCCCGCGAGCAGCCTGTCAGCAGCCCCGCGAGCAAGCAAACCGCCACCACGGCATGTTTTGACCCTTTAGCAAGACGCATATTTCTGAGCCCTCACATCGCGCAAACGTTGTCTTATCAATGTCCTACTGGGACCTACTGGGCAAAGGTACTCCCTTGGGCCCACGCCAGAAAAGTTACTGCCGTTATATCGCAAACCGGGGCAAACGGGTAGAAACCACGTCAGCCGCACGTTTAGCATACGCCCGTGTACAGGCTCTTTCGTAATCTGCCGCAACCGTTTGGGCCATGGCATAGTTCAATTGGCTATGAGTCACTTCCCCCAAACCGACTCCAACCAGCGTTCACCCCGAGTACAACTCAATGGATCGGTCGCGGCCGCAGTGATGGCCGAAGGCGGCCAGCGGGCGCGCGCAAAACTACAATGCATTTCGATCAATGGCGGCTTGCTGCAGTTGCAGCACCAGCTTTCGGCGGGAGATTTCGTCGAGATCGCTTTCCACACCCGATCTGGCGCCATCCACGGCATGGCCGAAATGCTGAACCCGACGCGCAAGCTTCAGAGCGCGTGTCTGCAGCCTTTCCGCTTCATAGCTCTGGCCGACGACGACCACCGCAAGCTGCGTATGGCGCTCGATTCCGCTCTGGACCGGAGTTTCCTGGACCCGGTTTCCGAGCAGATGCAGACGCCGCCGGGATTCTGACGCGGGTGGCGCGTGTTACTTAAGCTGCGAGCTACGAGCTGCTAGCTACGAGCAACCGGCTTGCCCGCAGCCCGCAGCTCGCGGCTGCTCCGTTATACTGACTCCTCTTATACTGACTCCTCCCGCATGACGAGCCAGAGCATCACTCACTTCACTCACTCCGCCGAGGAGACGATCGCTTTCGGGCGGAGGCTTGCCGGCGAGCTGTCTCCTCCGCTCATCGTGCTGCTCTGCGGCGACCTCGGGGCGGGAAAGACGACCCTGGTGAAGGGGATCGCGGAAGGTTTCGAAGCCGCTCGCGCCGAGGACGTGACCAGCCCTACCTTTACGCTCGTCCACGAATACCGCGGACCCCGCGCCATCCTGTACCACATCGACCTTTACCGCATCGATACCCAGCGCGACCTGGAAACGCTCGGCCTGGACGACTTGGTCGCACCAAACTGCATCTTACTGATAGAGTGGGGAGAGAAGTTCCCTCGCTTGCAACGCGATCACAACGTGCAAATTACCCTGGAACGAGTGGGGGAAGAACAAGTAGGGGAAGAGCAAGTGGGGGAAACTGAGCGCAGAATCGAAGTGACCATCCGTTGAATCCGGGGACTGCCGAGAGTGGTTTGCCGAGAGTGGACTGCCAACAGTAGATAGACTGCCAACGTTGGACAGGACGCATCTCAATCAACTGAGTGTTGGAGCCAGAATCAACTTGAGACCAAGCCATTTCGCACTTGTCTGCCTATTGATCTTATTGATTTCGATCACCGTGACTTTTTGCGCTGCGCAAAGCGCTCCGCAGCCCGAGAGCTCGGACGCGAACCGGTCCGCCCAACTGCCCGCGGTCGGCGGCGGCCAGACACCACAGCAAACGCCGCCTCCAGCCAAACCATCCGCCAGCCAACCATCCGCCAGCCAACCATCCGCCGGCCAAACGGCCCAACCTGCCGATCAAAGTCAGGCTCAGCCTCAGAGCAAAGACAGCGCAAAAGGCTCGACGAATGACACCTCCGGCACATCCAAAGACCGACTGTTTTTTGCTCTACCCAACTTCCTGACCGTGGAGAATGCTGGCAACATCCCGCCCCTTACGGCCGGGCAAAAATTCAGAGTGGTGGCTCGCGGCTCGTTCGACCCCATACAGATTGTCTGGTACGGTGCGCTCTCGGGTATCAGCCAAGCTGAAAACAGCGAGCCAGGTTTCGGACAGGGCGCCGAAGGTTACGGGAAGCGCTACGGTGCCTACGCCGCCGACGGTACTATCGAGAATTTTTTTGTGGGCGCGATTCTTCCTTCAGTGCTCCACCAGGATCCGCGTTTTTTTCAGAAAGCCGACGGCAGCTTCTTTGACCGCGCGGGGTATGCCGTCAGCCGGATCGTCGTAACTCGCAGCGACTCCGGACTCCATCAATTCAACTTCTCTGAAATTTTTGGCGCCGCCATCGCCTCGGCCATTTCCACCTACAGCTACCATCCCGGCCGCACTTTGATCGGTAGAAATAGTGAGGGTGTCCCGCGATATACGGCCAGCGACCGCACGTTGAAGAATACGGCCAGTGTATGGGGATCGCAGGTTGGCTACGACACGATCACGCTGGTGGTCAAGGAGTTCTGGCCCGATATCCGGCGGAAATTGAAGAAGCAGCATCAGTGATAGAGTCGGCGATGCCCACGAAAAGGGAAGCACTCATCGCGAAAGCTACAGGGCGAGATCTGAAAGTGGGCCTGATCTGCGCCGATCGCGAGGGCAATCGCATTCGCATCGACCGCATTGATAATAATGTAGACCGCAGCGCTGGAACCATTGCCTACCATTTCCTGAACGACGAACTGCGTGTGCAGGAAGGCATTCAAGAACGTTCCATCGAGCAATTCCTGGCGCAAGGCTGGTACATGGCAGCCCCAGGGATGCCACTGTAGAGCGCACCAGCACAGATTCGAGCGAGCGCTATCTTTTCAGAACCCCATAATGTTATATCCGCAATCTACGTAGATGGTCTCGCCCGTGATGCCGGAGCTCGCGTCGGACGCCAGAAACACGCCGGTGCTGCCGACCTCGCCGACTTCCACATTGCGTTGCAGAGGGGCGCGCTCGGCATGTCCTTTCAGCATGTCTCCCAGGCCGGCGATGCCGCGCGCGGCCAGCGTCTTGATCGGCCCCGCCGAGATCGCATTGACGCGGATCTTCCGCCGGCCCAGATCCTGCGCCAGATACCGGACCGTGCATTCGAGCGCGGCCTTGGCCACGCCCATGACGTTATAGTGCGGCACAACCTTTTCCGCGCCGTAGTAAGTCATGGTGATGACGCTGCCCCCGTCCTCCATTAGCGGCGCCGCAGCGCGGCAAACCGCAATCAGGGAATACACGCTTACATCGTGCGCCACACGAAAGCCCTCGCGCGTTGTGTTCACGAAGTCGCCCTTCATCTCTTCGGCCGGAGCGAAAGCCACGCTATGCACCAGGGTGTGCAGCTTGCCGTAGCGAGCTTTCAGGGTTTCGAAAAGCCGGGTGATTTCTTCGTCCTTCGAAACATCGCACATGAAAGCATCCGCGCCCGGCAGCGACAGAATCAGGTCTTTGGCTTCCTGCTCCAGCCGTTCGTTCTGATAGGTAATGGCGAGGTTCGCACCCGCCGCGTGCAACCCTTGCGCAATGGCCCACGCGATCGAGCGCTTGTTGGCCACTCCGAAGACGACCGCCGTCCGGCCTTGCAAGTCCTCAAACATGAATGGACGCTCCATTTGGAGAAGAGAAAGAATAACAGCACTGGTAGAGACGCGGCTTGCCGTGCCTCGAACTGCAACCCTGGAAGACGCTGCAAGCCGCTTCTCCACGGATGTCTTGGCAACGATGGTTGCAGTCCCTACTCCGCGACCGAAGCCACTGCCTGCCGTGCTTTCACCGGCCAGCAGGCGCTGCCGAATGCGACCGCATACACCGCGGCGATTGCGCCAAACCCGGCTGCCAGGCTGATCCGCGATGCCACCGCGCCCACCGTCAGCCCCAGTGCCACCTGCAGAAACGTGCCAAAGAAATAGAAAGTGTTTTGCACGCGTCCCATGACATGCGACGGCACTTGTTGCATCAGGCTGGTCTTCATGGCCACACCGCTGACGCCCCGCGCCGAGCCCATCAGTCCATACAGAAGCACGGCCATCGCCAGCCACGGCGAAAACGGGGAGAGCGCCATCGTAAATGTCAGCAGCAGCATGGCAAGCGCAATCGCCCGGCGCGCTCCCAGCCGCGCAATGAGCGCCGGAGCATAAAGGGCGCTCAGGAATGCGCCCACACCCCATCCCCCGTTCAACCATCCGTAGCCGGTCGCGCCGGCGTGAAAGACGCGATCGCTGAGTGGGGCCGTGACCACCACTCCCGTCATCATCGCGCCCAGAAACAAAGCCCAACTTGTACCCAGAAAAACCACGCTGCGATGTTCGCGCAGAAAGACCAACCCTTCGCGCATCTCGCGCAGAAAGCGTCCGACCGCGGTTTCCGCAGCTTCCAGATCGTGGCGAAGTTCGACGGCTCGCGGCACAACATGCCGGCCCTGGCGCACTGCGAAGTAGCACGAAAAAGACACGACGTAGGTGCTCACGTCGATGAGCAGCACCCCGCCCAGCCCAATGTGTTCATAGACAAATCCAACCAGCGCGCCGGCAATCAGCCAGCCACCCTGGACGCCAGCCAGTAGAAGCGTATTCGACTGCACGAACGCGCCCGCGGGCGTTAGTTCCTGAATCAGCGCGGTGATCGTCGGCCAGAACATCCAAAAGCCCGCGGCCACCAGGGTATTCATCAGGTAGAGCTGCCACACCTGCACGCGGCCCAGGAAGGCAAGCACGGTTACCACGAGAATGACGGCGGCCCGCGCCAAATCCAGCATCATCACCAGGCGCCGCCGGTCTTCGCGGTCGATAATGACGCCCATGAAGGGAAGCATCAGCATGGCCGGAATGGTTTGCAGAGCGGCAAACTTGCCCAAAGCCATTTCGGAGTGAGTGCGCTGCAAGATCGTCCAAGCCACCGCGGCGGAGTTCATGCCGCTGCCCAGCATGGAGATCACGTTCGCCGCAAACACAAATCGCAGCGAGCGTTTCTGCAGAATGGAGCGCACGATTTGAATCTAACATGGAGGGCTTTCGGCTTCTGGCTCTTAGCTGTTGGCTCTTAGCTTTTAGCTTTCAGCTTCTGGTGCCGCCGCTATCTGGCCAGGCTAGGAACCAGTTTTGGCGCGGTCGAAGGTGCGGACCTCCGAAGGAGACGCCACTTGCCTACTCCGGTTCGGCCACAAACCTATACCCCACTCCGCGCACCGTCTGCAAATGTTTCGGGCTCGACGGATCCTCTTCGATGTACCTCCGCAGCCGCACCACAAAATTATCGATGGCACGCGTGTCGGTGTCTTCGTGCAATCCCCACACATCTTCGAGAATTGCCTTGCGTGGGACCACCCGGCCTCCGCTGCGCACCAGATAGCGAAGAAACTCCGCCTCCATCACCGTCAGATGGATGGTATTTCCCAGCGAGCGCAGTTCCAGTTCTTGGAAGTCAATGGACTTGCCGCCAAAACTGAAGGTATCGCCGGCAGCTTCCGGCTCTCCCTGCGGCGCCGGCCGCGTCTTGTCACCGCGCGTCTGGTCGCCGATCGTGGCAGCGCGCGCGGGGCCGGCGTCTTTCATCCAGGCAGTGCGCCGCAGCAGGCTCTCCAGACGAGCGATCAAAATGGCCAGCTCAAACGGCTTGGCCAGGTAATCGTCGGCGCCCGCCGCGAATCCCTCCAGCACATCTTCCGGACGCCCGCGGGCGGTCAGCATCAGAATCGGCACATAGTTCTTCTTCTCGCGCAGCAAGGCGGCGACATCAAAGCCGCTCTTGCCGGGCAGCATCACGTCGAGAACCACCGCGTCGAAGGGTTCTTTTTTTTCGACCAGCCTGTCCAGAGCCATCTCGCCGTCGGCCGCAACCTCCACCGCGTGGCCTTCGGCTTGCAGGTTGAAGCGCAAGCCCCGCGCTAGGTGCGCTTCGTCCTCCACCACCAGCACCCGGCTCATGCTACTCTCCGCGGCAATTCCAGGGTCACGGTCGTTCCCTTGCCTGCACCTTCGCTGTGCGCGAATACCCGGCCGCCGTGCTTGCGCGCGATCGAGCGCACGATGAACAGTCCGAGGCCCGTGCCCTTCACTCCCGAGAGGGAGCGCTGCGTCACCCGGTAAAAGCGCTTGAAGATGTGTTTCAACTCCTGCTCCGGAATGCCCACGCCGCGATCGCGCACCCGCAGCATCAGTCGCTCTTCATCGGGAGCCTCCAGTTCCACCGAGATGTGCACGCCATCCGGCGAGTACTTGACGGCATTGTCCAGCAGGTTCGAAACCGCGGTCCGCAACTCCTCCGGATCGCCCAGCACGCGCGCTCCGCCGGTGTTCTGTAAAGATAAAGACTCGCGGTATTCGAGATCCGCCGCCTGCAAGTGATGGCGCACGCGCGCCAGTTCCATGCACTCGTGCACCAGTGTGTTGAATTCCAGAGGCAAGCGCTGCGCCGGGCTTTTCTTCTGCGCCGCCTCACCCGCCTTCAACACCTGCTCCACGGTGTACAGCAGGCGATCGGTATCTTGCAGCATGAACTCGTAGAACTCCCGCCGCTGGGCTTCTTCCACGTCGCGTCTCTGCAAGGTTTGCAGGTAGAGCCGGATGGACGTGATCGGCGTCTTCAATTCATGGGTGACCGCGTTGATGAAGCTGTCGTGCTGCTCGTTGCGGCGAATTTCGCGGACCAGAAAAATCGTGTTGAGGACGAGGCCTGTAACGATTGCGCCAAAAAAAATGACGCCCAGAAAGACCTTGACGCCCTCGCGCCAGTTGAGGATGACCCAGCCGCTGCCGACCGCACCGGCTAGCGCCGCCAGGCACACGCCAAACGAGAGGAAAAAATAGATCGCCTTCTGCCGGCTGATGATGCGCACAGGGAGATTTTAGCGGGAAATATGTTTAAACGCAGGGGGCGCGGAGGGAACGCAGAGATCGCAGGGGAATGCCGCAAAAAGAGAAACCCGGGTACCTTCCCCGGCTTTCTCTGCGATCTTTTCTCTGCGTTCTCCGCGTTACGTTCTAGTCGTTGCCCGCGGCCGTCACCATCGCCCCAGCCGCCTTCACGTCCCGCAGCAGGGCCGGTTTGGGCGGGAGGTTATCGAGCGCGACCTTGTACACGTGCCGCGCCAGTCCGAGTTTTTGCAGCGTCCAGATGCCGTACCAGTTCATGTCGACTTCGTACCACGTCAAGCCATGGCGCGCGGAAACCGGATGCGCATGATGATTGTTGTGCCAGCCTTCGCCAAAGGTCAGGACGGCGACCAGTCCGTTGTTGGTGGAGAGGTCTTTGGTCGCAAAGCGCCGCGTGCCCCACAGGTGTGTGACCGAGTTCACCATCCAGGTGGAATGCAGTCCGACCACGACGCGCGCGAATACTCCCCAGAGCAGCCACGGCCATCCGCCAATCGCGAACAGGATCGCGCCCAGAATAATGTTGGAGGTGTAGTGATACTTGGTCAGCCAGACGTGAACTTTATCCTTGGTCAGGTCGGGGACGTAACGGGCCAGGGTGGTGGTGTCGTGATGCATCGACTTGCCCATTATGATCCACCCCATGTGCGACCACCACTTGCCGTCGATGGGCGAGTGGGGATCGCCTTCTTCGTCGGAAAACTGGTGATGAATGCGGTGCGTCGCCACCCAGAAAATCGGGCCGCCCTCGAGCGCCAGGGTCGCGCACCAGGTCAGGAAGTACTCCACCCACTTCGGCGTCTTGTATCCGCGATGCGTCAGCAGCCGGTGATAGCTCATGCCGATCCCGAGGCTGCCCGAAACCCACCACAAGAAAATGGCGACGAAAAATGCCGGCCAGGTAAAGAAGAATAGCGCCGCGACTGCGCCCACGTGAAACAGCCCCATGGCGATCGCCGTGCCCCAGTTGAAGCCATCACGGTTCGCGCGGTCCTTACGATTGGCGCCTTCTCCGGCTGCGCTCATTGCCTGGATCGTCTCTTCGGTCATCTCTTCGGTCAATGTCTCGCTCATCGCTTCGCGTGTTGTCTGGCTCATGTCTTTCTCCCCACATCCCCTCTAAGCTGACAATATCAAGAGAGCGCGAACCGTTTTGTAATACTTCTGTAATCCCCGCTGGATAAAGGGGTTACGAGCATAGTGTGGTCGTACCCAGCGACTTGATCTCCAGCAATCGGGAGTCGCGGTTGCGGTGCCATGGTGATTCCTCGCACACGGGTCTGTGACCTCGCACCTTTCGCGTGCACGTTCCGGTGTCGTAGAGTATGGTTGGCATTTCAACCGTGCTCCTTAACGGGAGGTGTGTGTTGAAAAACAGAGTGTCGAAAGAAGTAGCGAAGAAAACTCCGCTGGTTCTTTTCGTTTTGCTTTTCTTTGTGTTCGCGCTATGGGCGCAAAAGCAGAACGATCAGCCCCCCGCAAAAGCACCCGCCCCCGAAAACAAGAGTCCCGCCCAGACTGCCGACCGAGTAAACCCCGTCAAGCCGACGGAGGAGTCGCTCTCCAAGGGCAAGAAACTGTATGGCATCGACTGCGCGATGTGTCATGGAAAAGACGGCGATGGCAAGGGCGACATGGCCTCGGACGTGAAAAACGTCACTGACTTCACCAATCCGGACGCGTTGAAGAATAGCACCGACGGCGCACTCTTCTATGTGATCCGGAACGGCAAGGGCGAGATGCCTCCCGAAGGCGACCGCGCCAAGGATAATGACATCTGGAACTTGGTGAACTACATCCGGTCGCTGGCGAAGAAGAAGGAATAGCGCTCGTGTTCGGACGGGAGTGGAGGGGCGCCCTCCGCCCGCGTCCGCGCAGGGACGGTTGCACTCGGCTGTCCAGCCGAGCTTACTTTGACGCGTTCTTCACTTCCACGCCCGCCCATTTCTCCAGCAGCGTGAGGGTCGCGGCGTAGTCGAGATCCTGCTGCCCTTCCTGGGCTGCGATATCGTAGACCTCTTCCACGGCCTCGAGTCCAGGCAAGCGTACACGCGATTCCTTGGCCGCATCGAGCGCCAGGCGAATGTCTTTCAGCATCAGCCGCAGAGGAAAGTTGGGCGAGAAGTCCCGCTTCAGAATGAACGGAGCTTTGTAGTCCACCACTCCCGATCTCACCATGGAAGCCTGCACCAACGGCACCAGTTTTTCCGCCTCGATGCCCAGCTTGGCGGCGAGCGTAAGCGCTTCGGCGAAGCCTTCGTAGATGAGCGCGATCTGCAGATTCATGACCAGCTTGGTGGCCTGTCCTTTGCCGGTTTCGCCCATGTGGAAGACCTGCTTGCCCATCGCCTGAAAAAGCGGCTGTAGGCGAGCGAGCACGGCCTCGTCGCCGCCCACCATGAAAATCAGGCTCCCGGCTGCGGCGGCGATCTTCGAGCCGGTCATCGGAGCGTCCACATAGTCAACGCCCCGCGCTTTCACGCGCACCGCAAAGCGCAGAGTGGCGGAAGGCGAAATCGTGCTCGAGTCGGCAATAATCATGCCCGCGGCCAGAACTTGCTCTACGCCGCCCGGCCCAAACAGCACGCCCTCGACCGCCTTGGTGTCGGAGACGCACATCCACACCACTTCCGCGCCCTGTGCCGCATCCGCCGGAGAAGGCGCGCTGCGTGCGCCTTCCACGTCCTTGCCGCCACTTCGATTCCACACCGCAACCTGGTGTCCGGCTTTGACCAGGTTGACGGCCATCGACCGTCCCATAATTCCCATGCCAAGAAAAGCGACTCGCATCGGCGTTGATACCTCCACTGAGTTCTTCAAAGTTTGGATTAGATACGACAAGCAAAGCGGCGGTCAAGGAGAACACGATGGTTTACACTGCAAAAGTCAACCCACCCCAGAAACACTGCCCCAAGAAACCGCCCGCCGGTGCGTCGCCGTCGGGCTCCATAGCATCTAAACGCACTGGTGAGTTGAGCAAACAAAGCCGATAATGAGGAGTGGTCCGCTTAGAGGCGGAGTGGCCGGGACCATGCCGGTCGAGAGGTACGGGTCGAAAGAATGTTAAAGTCCTCGTTGAAAAATCGCGCTTTGCGCAAGCGAGCGAGACAGTTCACGCGTCTGGTGCGGCATTCCGTGGTCACGCCTCGCACCGGCGAGACCCACAAACCGCGGCTGGTTGCAAACGGCGAACTGGGCGTCACCTTCATCGGACATTCCAGCTTTTTTCTGCAAATTGGCGGACAGAACGTCGTCATCGATCCCAACTTTGCGCGCTGGCTGTTCGTTCTAAAGCGCCTGCGTCAACCTGGATTGAACCTGCGCGACCTGCCTCCTATGGACCTCGTACTGGTGACGCACGCGCACTTCGACCACTTGCATCGCCAGTCGCTGCGCACCATTGCGCGGCAAACCCGGCGCCAGACAGGAACCGCGCCCACGCTTGTCGTCCCCCATCATTTGTTCGACCTGGTCTCCGATCTGGGCTTCGAAGAAATTGTCGAACTGGAGTGGTGGAACACGTATCGCCACGGCGCGCTCGACATTACTCACGTCCCCTCGCGGCATTGGGGAGCGCGCATCCTCAAGGATTCGCACCGCGGCTACGGCGGCTACGTGCTGCGCAGCGGCAAACATTCCGTGTACCACGCCGGAGACACCGCTTATTTCGCCGGCTTTCGCGAAATCGGACGC
>JBEKFN010000039.1:0-16682 GCA_050013295.1 Terriglobales bacterium | reverse complement strand
GTGTCCGCCACGCTGGGCTCGGCCACGAAGATAGTCTGGAAGCGGCGTTCGAGCGCCGGGTCTTTCTCGATGTGCTTGCGGTACTCGCTCAGGGTGGTGGCGCCGATGGCCCGCAACTCCCCGCGCGCCAGTGCCGGCTTCAACATGTTGGACGCGTCGATTGCGCCTTCCGCCGCTCCCGCGCCAACCAGTGTGTGCAACTCGTCAATGAAGGTGATGATCTGCCCCTGCGAGTCCTCGATCTCCCGCAGCAGCGCCTTCAGGCGATCTTCAAACTCGCCGCGGTACTTGGTGCCGGCCACCATCGCACCCAGATCCAGGGCTACCAGACGCTTGCTCTTGAGTGACTCGGGGACATCGGCGCCGACGATGCGCTGGGTCAGACCTTCGACGATGGCAGTCTTGCCCACGCCGGGCTCGCCAATCAGCACGGGGTTGTTCTTGGTGCGGCGCAAGAGCACTTGAATCACGCGCCGGATCTCGTCATCGCGGCCGATGACCGGGTCGAGCTTGCCGCGACGCGCCAAGTCGGTAAGATCGCGGGCGTAGAGTTCAATCGTTCCATTTTTGGTTTCCAAGGTTGGGCCGGCGGCCTGCTGGGGGCTGCGAACGGTGGTTAACGCCATTAGGATGGCATTGCGACTGGCGCCATGTCGCGCCAGCAGGGATTGGGCGGGATCGCTCTCGAGGCCCATGATGGCCAATAGCAGGTGTTCGGTGGAGACGTGCTCATCGTCGAGGTCGGCGGCCTCGTGAAAAGCTTGCTCGAGGACGGCGCTGGCGGCCGAGGAGGGCTCAGCTTTCAAGGCGCCGCCGGCCCAAAGCGCTGGCAGGCGGTCGATCTGGCGCCGTGCCTCGGCCAGCGCCGCCTGGTTGTCGACGCCAATCTTGCTCAGCACCGGCACCACCATACCTTCGCGGTCCGCCAGGAGGCTGGCGAGCAGATGCAGCGGTATTAGCTCGGGGTTGCCGCGCTTGGAGGCCAGATAGTTAGCGGCTTGCACCGCCTGCTTCGCCTTGGACGTCAGTTTGTCCCAACTCGCGATGATCGGCATGTTGTTCGCCCCACACGGGCCGCACAAGTAGTCTCAGCTCGTGTTGTGATTAAAGCGCCGCGTTCTCTGCCAAGAATCCAGGTGCTATCGCTTGGAAGCGCCTCCACAAACCACCGCATCAGGCCGGTAGTCGCCGGATAAATCTCTGGCTCTCCAATTGAAAACAGGATCGAGCCCTTCGGACTTTAGCTTGCTGGAGTAGATCGGCGCATCGTACGAGTGAGCCGTGAACTGGCATCCACCGTGCTGCAGTGAATAACCACCCGGTGTGGTGGAACAGTTGAGGGTGAAGAGACAGCCGCCTCCTCTCGCCATCTCAACGCATAGGTCCCAGTCTTCTCGCGTGCTCACAAAGGCTGCGGTCGTCGGCGAAAACATGTTATGAAGAGCCACGGTCACCAGAAACTCCTGGCGAGTAAGCGTATATGGCGACTCTTGAAGAAGGGCTCCGGGAGCTAGCTTCAGACGGGGAGTGCCGAGAATGGTGGCGCCGCCTCCGCAGTGCTGCTGCAGGTATTCCTCATGCAGCATCAGCATGGCCCAGTCCCGTCTCCAGTCCGCGAGGCCCGAGAGCACTCCGATGCCGACGTGCTCAACCCCGGCCGCGAGCATGCGTTCATAGGCGTCCAGGCGGTATTCAAAGTTTTCCTTCTTGGTCCTACCGGGATGCAGCACGGCGTATCGAGCCTTGTCGTAGGTTTCCTGCCAGAGCACCGACCAGCACAGCCCCGCGTCGATCAGGCGACGGTAATCACTTTCTTCCAATGCCTCGGCACTTAGTCCGACGAGACCGCCGCCATGACGTTCTAGCACACGTCGCAACAGTTCAACATGACGACACATCGCATCCACTCGCATCCGCGGATCGGTGGAGTAGACCAGCTCAAGAACCCTCAGCCCCTTCTCCTCGACGAGATAGGTCGCCTCTTGTTCGAGTTCGTCATCCGTCAATCGCCTGCGCTCGACCCCGATCTCTTTGTTTCCTCCCCGAAAATTGCAATAGACACACTGCTCCTCGCAGATACTGGTCACATAGATCGGAACAATGACAAAGACTCGCCCACCGTAAAGAGCCGCTTTGACTTCGGCAGAACGGGCAATGATGGCTTGATCCAGCTCGCCCCCCAGCCCGAATCCTGCGCTCCAAAAGATAGGTGCGTGGTCGGATGCCACCAAGGGCCGGAGCGAGTCTAAAGGTCCCGCGCGTGTGCCGGAAAGCTCCGAGACCTGTTCCCAGATGATCTCGTATCGACTAGAGAACATGGAATTTCCTACTTATTTAAGGATACGCGCGATGGAACACCTCGCACTGTGACCAAACACACGAGGGCTTGTGATTGCCGGTCAGGACGAGCCGAACTCTAGCAGCTTGGCAATCCTGCCGCGCTTGGAGCACGATTAAGATGAGAGGTGCGAGAAAGTATGGCCGAGCGATTCACCGAGCGGCTGCGCCAAAAAGCGGCTGGAGTTTGGGAGGCACAACACCAACACCCGTTTGTACGAGGCATTGGCGATGGAACGCTAAGTCTGGAGAGATTCAAGTTCTGGCTGCGACAGGATTACGTGTTCCTCATCGAGTACGCGCGCCTTCTGGCTCTGGCCGCCGCGCGCTGTCCGGACCTGGAGACGATGAACCGTTTCGCCACGCTCCTTAAGGAAACCGTGGAAACCGAGATGAACCTCCACCGAGCCTACGCCGCCGAGTTCGGGATCAGCCGCGAAGAACTCGAACAAGAACTCCCTGCGCCCACGACTCGGGGCTACAGCGATTTCTTGTTGCGAGTAGCGGCAAGTGGCGATTTCGCCGAGATGGCTGCGGCGTTGTTACCGTGCATGTGGGCCTTCAGCGAAATCGGCCAGCGTCTGGCCGCGCAACCCGCTCCCAGCGACAAACGTTATGGCAAGTGGATCGAGATGTACAGCTCCAGAGAATTTGCCGGACTGGCGCAGTGGTGCCGTGACCTGCTCGATAGTCTTGCCGCAGGACTGCCGGAGCGCGACTTGCGGAAGCTGGAGGCCGCGTTTCTCACCAGCAGCCGCTATGAGTGGCAGTTCTGGGAGATGGCATGGAAGATGGAACGGTGGCCGATATGACGGGTGCGGCTTCGCCACCGGAAGGCTGGCAACGGAAGGCAGGTAACTCATGAAGATTCCTCGCGTTCTAATCATCGCAGGGTCCGATTCCGGCGGTGGGGCCGGGATTCAGGCCGACCTGAAAACAGTCTCGGCTTTAGGTGCCTTTGGCATGACCGCAATCACTGCTCTCACGGCACAGAATACGACCGGAGTCTACGGCGTTTTGGAGATCGAGCCAAAGTTCGTGGTGAAGCAGATCGAAGCGTGCGTAAGCGACATCGGCTGCGACGTGGTGAAGACAGGAATGCTCGCGAGCACCGCAATCATCGATGCGGTGGCAGCCGTAATCTCAGGGCACAAGTTAGGACCGCTGGTCGTAGACCCGGTGATGATCGCCAAGAGTGGCTCTCCTCTGTTGAAGCCCGAGGCCATCGTGGCTCTCAAGACCAAACTACTGCCCCTAGCCGCTGTGGTCACGCCCAACCTGCATGAAGCCGGGGCGCTCACCGGGCGTGAAATCAAAACTCTTGCACAAATGAAAGAAGCCGCCCGCGCGATCCGCGACCTTGGACCGGAAAATGTCGTCGTCAAGGGTGGTCATCTGGAAAACATAGCCGCCGACGTCCTCTACGACGGCCATGAATTCACTGAGTTTCGCGCTGAGCGTATCGACACGAAGAACACGCACGGTACCGGTTGCATCTTCGCTTCGGCGATTGCGGCGAATCTAGCCCACAGGAAAACAGTTCTAGAAAGCGTGACGGCCGCTAAGGATTTCATCACCGCGGCCATCCGCGCCGGCCTCGCGATTGGGAAGGGTTACGGGCCCGCCGATCCAATGGCCAGGTTGTACCACCGAGCAGGATTGGACGGCTGAGTGGCAAGCACGCCGAAGAGAACCACAGCAGCCGCTCCGCGAAGGCGTATCCAGTGCGAGGAATGAGGTAGCCGATATCACTGCCACATCGCATCGAAAGGGCTTAATATAGGTACATCAGAGATTGAAAAACGGGTCTGCAGCCTGATCGTCGCAGGAGGTTGATCATGAAGACCCTTATACATTTTAGCAGGTCCGGCGATAGCTATTTCCGCGCACATCCGCACCACACCCTATTTTCGCTTGTCGTAAGCTTCGTCTTGGCGGTCTTGGCCGTGTTGATTTTTACAGTGTCGGCGAAGTAGGGAGATGAGAACGAAGCGCGAAAGTATGTTTGCGCTGGTTTAAGCGCGATAAGACTCTGATGGCTCGTCCTCGCCTGTACCGAGTCACGACCAAAGGCCGAACAAAGCTCTTTCACTGCAATATCCGAAGGAGGGAGTTATGAAGTCTCAAAGGGCATCGAAACCCAAATCTGATCCACCCGCCGTGCAGTTGAGCCCATCAAATCCCGCAGATCTCCAACCGAAGATGCAGAAGGTGCAGCTTGCTATTGCTCGCCGTGCGCATGAGTTGTTTGAAGCTCGAGGCGGGGAGCATGGGCACGACTTGGAAGACTGGTTCCGGGCAGAATGCGAACTGCTGTGTCCGGTTTCGGTTTCCATGTCGGAATCCAGAGACAAGATTAGTGTTCGCGTTAGCGGCGTTGGCTTTGATGAGACTGAACTTGAAGTCAGCATCGAGCCGCACCGCATCACGATCTTGGGCAACAAAGAGACAAGTGAGATGAATGCCGAGGGCAGAACAATCGAGCAGACCGGCTCGTACCCCCACCAAATCCTGGAAGTCGTCCACCTTGCAACGGAGGTGATGCCGGAGCGCGCAGTCGTCGAATTGCAAGCTGGAGTGCTGAAATTTGAGTTACCCGCAGCTGCTACGAACGAGTTTGGAACTGCTCCCGCGGCTTGAGTGGACGGGACCCAGCGCTCCCGATGGGCGGTGTGAGCAAAGGACTGGGTGCGCGGCGTCACAGCAGTGATTGACTGGGGTCACTGCCGACCGACAAACACAGGAGTATAGTTACACTGGATTTGTTTACTCCGTTGCTGCGGTTTCCAAGTGTGCGGCTGGTTTGGTGAAAGTTGCCGGACGGACAGGAGGGAAACAAGCCCATGAGCGATCCGCCCTCCTACGAGCAACTCAACACGAATTTCGACTGGGCGATTGCTGAGCGCGAGCTAGGCTATCAGCCGGGCGATGTAATCAACATCGGTTGGATGTGCAGTGACCGCCTGTGCCAACTGGGACTGGCACAGAAGCCGGCGCTGCTTTGGGAAGACTATCAGGGCAACCAGAAGCGCTTCACGTATAACGACCTTCGTGTCTGCTCCAACACCATCGCCCATTTCCTTGCCAGACTCGGAGTTCTCCCCGGCGAGCGGGTATGCCTCTTTCTAGACCGGGTACCTGAGCTGTACATCGGATTTCTGGGTATTCTGAAAATGGGCGCGGTGGCCCAGCCACTCTTTTCGGCTTTTGGAGACGAATCTCTTTGTGTGCGGCTCAAAGACGCTGCCACGTCGGCGATCTTCACGCAGAAGAAGCATCTCCATAAGATTCGCAAGATCCGGGAGCGGCTCCCGAACTTGCGGTACTGCATCGTGGTCGATGCGGCCCAGGCGACTCTTCAGGAGCACGAGACAGCCTTCGCGATGGAACAAGCGCCGCCCGTCGAGCACTTTCCAATCTACCCGACGAAGGCCGAATCTCCGTCGGTTCTGCACTATACCTCTGGCACCACGGGTCAGCCCAAGGGTGCGCAACACGTCCACTATTCGATCATTTCGCAGTATCTCACCGCGAAATGGGTCCTCGATCTTTGGCCTAACGATATTTATTGGTGCAATGCCGACCCGGGTTGGGTGACGGGCACGTCCTACGGCATCATCGGTCCCTGGGCGAACGGAATTACACAAGCAGTTTTGGACTCCGGTTTCAACGCTGAAAAATGGTATGTGTTCATCGAAAAGTACCGCGTTACAGTCTGGTATTCGGCGCCGACCGCCATCCGTCTGCTCATGAAGGAGGGAGCGGAAATTATTCGCAAGCATGATCTGTCCAGCCTGCGCCATCTGGCCAGCGTGGGCGAACCGTTGAATCCCGAGGCCGTGATCTGGTCGAAAGAAGTCTTCGGGAAACCGTTCCACGACACGTTCTGGCAGACCGAAACCGGCTGCATCGTGATTGCGAATTTTCCCGGGATGGGAATCAAGCCCGGCTCGATGGGTAAGCCATTTCCGGGAATCACCGCAACGGTGCTGGATCCGAAGACCTACAAACCGGTGAATCGGGCCGCCGCGGCAGGTCTGATTGCGCTGCGCCCTGGCTGGCCGTCGCAGATTCGCGGTTATTGGAACAATGCCTCCGGATACCAGGCGAAATTCAGGAATGGATGGTACCTGTGTGGCGACCGCGCCTCCATCGACGCGGATGGCTACTTTTGGTTCATGGGGCGCGATGACGACGTCATCAACACTGGCGGGCACCTGGTCGGCCCCTTCGAAGTCGAATCGGCTCTGCTGGGATGCCCGGCCGTCGCCGAGTCTGCCGCCGTCGCTAAACCTGACCCCGTCAACATGGAAGTTGTGAAAGCGTACGTGACCGTAAAGCGAGGTTTTCAACCATCCGATGACCTTGAACTGGAAATCATGAACCATATTCGCAAGCGGCTGTCGCCGCTGGCCATGCCCCAGGAAATCGAGTTCGTGGACTCGCTGCCTAAGACCCGCAGCGGCAAGATCGTGCGCCGCATTTTGCGGTGCAAGGAGTTCCATGAGCCCGTGGGCGATCTTTCCACCATCATGGAAGACTGAAGAGGCACGCCATGGACGAAATCACCCAAGCAGTCCGCGATTACATCATGCGGGAATACCTGGAAGAAGGAGACGAGCGCACCATCACCGAGACAACGCCACTGATTTCGGGTGGCATTGTGGATTCGTTTTCCATGGTGTCGCTGCTTCGGTTCCTGGAGAAAAAGTATGCGATTGACATTCCGGACGAATGCGCCACTCCCGAGGCTTTCGACACCGTCGAGCGCATCGCGGGGCTGGTGCGACGTTTTCAGAAGGCTGAAGTCGTTAAGGGCTAGAGCGTGCCCGCCGCCAGACAGGGTCCGGCTTGGGCACCTCAGTGAACAAATCTTATTACGCGAGGCGCGTCATGGCTTTTGCCGATACAGTTCGCCACCGCTATCACATCGACCTCGAGGGAATCAAAGCCGCGGGCCTGTTCAAAGAGGAGCGGTATATCCACTCGCCGCAGTCGTCGGAAATCGAGGTCGAGTTCCCGATGGGTTCTGCCATCCGGAAGTGCATCAACATTTGCGCCAATAACTACCTCGGCCTCTCCAGCCATCCCGAGGTCATCGCCGCGGCGCACGCAGGATTGGACGCACGCGGCTATGGCATGTCCTCGGTGCGTTTCATCTGTGGTACGCAGGACATCCACCGCGAGTTGGAGAATCGCCTGACCGCGTTCCTCGGCACCGAAGATACCCTGCTGTTCCCCTCCTGCATGGACGCGAATGCCGGCTTCTTCGAGGCCTGTCTGAATGAGCAGGATGTAATGATCGCCGACCGGCTCGTCCACGCCTCGATCGTGGATGGAATGCGCCTGTGTAAAGCGATGCAGGACACCTACAAACACTCCGACATGGGGCATCTTGAGGAGAAACTGCAGGAACACCAGGACAAGCGGTCCCGCATGGTGATCACGGACGGCGTGTTCTCGATGGACGGCGACACCGCCAAGCTGGCCGACATCGTCGCCCTGGCCGAGAAGTACAACGCCATTGTGTTCGTGGATGATTCGCACGCTACCGGCTTTATGGGCAAGACCGGACGGGGGGCGCACGAGCACTGCGGCGTGTTCGGCAAGATCGATGTGATTACTACGACGCTGGGAAAGGCGCTGGGTGGTGCTTCCGGAGGGTGCGTGAGCGGGCGCCGCGAACTGGTGGAGATGTGCCGCCAGCGAGCGCGTCCTTACCTGTTTTCCAATGCCGTGGCGCCGGTGATCGTGGCGGGTGCGCTCAAGGTACTGGATCTGATCAGCACCTCAACCGATCGTCGCGACAAGCTGGAGTGGAACGCCAGGTACTGGCGCGGCTTGCTCAAAGAGGCTGGTTTCGATCTGAAGGAAGGGGATACTCCCATTGTGCCGGTCATGCTCTACGACGCTAAACTGGCACAAGACTTTGCCCGCGATCTCTTTGACGAGGGCGTTTACGCAATTGGGTTTTTCTTCCCGGTCGTGCCCAAGGGACAAGCCCGCATTCGGACGCAACTGTCGGCGGCTCACGAGAAGCATCATTTAGACACCGCCATAGAAGCGTTCAAGAAAGCAGGAAAGAAACACGGCATTTTAGGTTTGGGAAAAAAGGAACTCATGGCGAGAGCCGCTGCGTAATCGGCGGATCATCCTCTGATCAGAGCAGCCCAGCAGCCTTGCCGAGTCTATTTGGCAGTCAGCTCCGTGAAGGATTCAGGAGGAAACGGAGGTCGCATGCTCTGCGCAGAGCTTGAGGAACTGGAAGCGGAATTCGACGACATTCTTACCGCGCTCGAGACGCCGGACCTCACCGAGCAGGAAAAACGCTCCCTGCAGGTCGCGTATTCACGTCTGAGTCGCACAATCAAGGATCACCAGAAGCATGGTCACGGTGGCGGCCCGTGCTTCGAAGAATAGAGCCCCTCACTCGAGTGAGAAGTGCTCCGTCAGGGGCCTCTATCGCCTCTGCAGTTCGGCATGAGTCTGCAGGTAGCGCAGGATGTGGCTGCGAGAGAGGACTCCCTCGACTCGGCCATTTGAGACAACAGGTAGCTGGTTGATGTCATTGCGGCTCATAATCTCAAGGGCTTGAATAGCGGGAGTGTCAGCCGTGACCGTCCGGAGTTGACCCAGAGGGCGCATCACACTTTGCACGCTTGTCTGCTCCCAGCGCTCGCGGTCCACTCCCTTCACCTCGTTCGGAGTGATCAGCCCGGTCACTTGGCCGTTTTGCATGACCATGAAGCAGCGACGTCCACTGCGTAACAGATATTCGTTGACGAAGTCCTGCAGACTAAAATGACCCTCTATCGTAGGGTAGTCCCGTTCCATTATATCGGTGACGCGCCGACCGCGGAGTCCCGCCATTAACTCGACCTGGAGGTAGCTGCTGCGGGAAGCGTCCAGCAAGAACCAACCGATGAACGCCATCCACAGACCGCCGAAATTTGCCCCTACAAAAAAGCGATACAGCCCCATCAGGATGAATACAAAAGCGACTCCTTGGCCGATTTGGGCCGCGAGTCGAGTCGCGCGGTCGGCATCATGAGTGATCCCCCAGACTACGGCACGCAGCACGCGTCCCCCATCCAGCGGGTAGCCAGGAATCATGTTAAAGAGGGCTAGCATGAGGTTGATGTAGCCGAGCCACACTAACACGGCGACCACTGGAGTTTTGGGCTCACCACTGCCCAGCCAACCGGCCAGCCTCGCTATCCCTAGAAAACCGACCCCAAGAATTGCGCTCGTGAGCGGCCCGGCGATTGCCATCCAGAACTCAGACCTGGCGTCGGGGCTCTCGGATTCAATCTGCGACACGCCGCCCAATGCGAACAACGTAATGGCTCGCACACGCATTCCACGCGCTTTTGCTACCAGGGAATGTGCCAATTCGTGCAGTAGCAGCGCCACAAAAAACAGCACACCCGTGACAATTGAGGCGGACCACACTACGGCCTTACTCCATTCCGGCGTGACGGTGTGAAAGTGGTCAGCCAGAGAGAGCGCTATGAGAAAAGCGATGATGAACCAGCTGTAGTGGAGCCCAATCGAAATGCCGGCAATACGCCCGAGCTTGACTTGTGCCTGCACTGATTAAACCTCAACCTGCAACCAGGCTCTCCGCTAGTGGAGGGAATTATATCCCGTGTCCAGGCTCATGTTCCTGAGGGTGTTTCCGCCTACAGCTTGGCGGATCGAAAGACAGGCACTCAGAGCCTTCTCTCTTGACAGCTCCGCTGCATTGATAGCCCCGTTCGGCCTGCCTATGCACATCGTTGGAAGGGCGTCACGATGACCCGTGCCCACCGTCACAGTTTCCTGCCGGAAAGTATGCAAAAATAAGTAAGTGAGAACCAGGGGCTTCGTATGTCCAGCGGGCCCAGTCCGAGCAATTCCGCCTTTCTCGAAGAAACAACGGATCAACCACTCGATGCTACACGTCACGGCGATGCTACCAGGGATATCGAGGCGTTCTTGCTCTCTAGAATCGTCGGGCAGAAGGCTGCCGTGGACGCGGTCGTCGAGCTCTACCAGATATTTCTTGTGGGCATGTCTGCGCCGGACCGGCCCATAGGGAACCTGTTGTTTCTCGGGCCGACCGGATCCGGTAAGACTTATGTGATCGAGGTGCTCGCCGAAGCGCTCTTCGGGAATCCACACGCCTTCATCAAAGTGGATTGCGCAGAATTTCAGGAACCCCACGAAATCGCCAAGCTGATCGGCTCCCCACCCGGCTATATCGGCCACATGCAGACGCAGCCGATACTCACAAAGGAGGCCTTGACCCGCTGGCACACGGAGAACCTCAAACTCACGCTTCTGCTGTTCGATGAAGTCGAAAAGGCCTCGGAGTCGCTGTGGCAACTCCTGCTCGGAATCCTGGACAAGGCCAGTCTCACGCTCGGCGACAACACGCACGTGGACCTTTCCCAGTGCATCATTTTCATGACCTCGAACGTGGGGGCGCCGGAAATGAGCCGGCTCGCCGAGGGCGGCCTCGGCTTCGCCGTGCAGGCGCCCATCGAGGACGCGAACCTGGACGAAAAAATCGCGCGTACGGCAACGGAGGCGGCGCGGCGAAAGTTTTCGCCCGAGTTCATGAACCGGCTGGACAAGGTTGTCGTTTTCCAGACCCTTCGTCTGGATCAGCTTGAGCGCATTCTTGAACTGGAACTCGCGAAGATACAGCGGCGCATTATGAGAGCGGTCGGGCAGAACCACTTCACTTTCCGCTGCACGCCCGAGATCAAGCGATGGCTGCTGCGGGAAGGCACGGACCCCAAGTATGGCGCGCGGCATTTGAAGCGCGTGATCGAGAAAAACATTGTTTACGGCTTGGCAAACCTGGTTGCCACCGGCCAGGTTAAGGGCGGCGACTGCGTTTCGATCGGCATCAAGGCTGACGGCGGCCTGACGTTCGCCAAGATCGCAGCTACGGCCAGCGAGCAATCTGCCGAAGCAAGGAGCACGCCGTGAAAAAAATTCTCGTCGTCGATGATAATGAAATGCTCTGCCGCTTGGCGTGTGACATCTTGCGCACGGAGGGGTACAGAGCCGTTCCTGCCTCGAATGCATCCGAAGCGCTGCGGGCCTTCGAAGAACAGGAGTTCGACCTTCTTGTCACGGCCTTCCAGATGCCGGGCATGAGCGGTCTCGAGCTGGCTCGCACCGTCCGGGATCGCAGCCCGCATTTTCCAGTCATCGTAATGACTGCGTTCGAGCCTGTAGAGTCTGAGCACGTAACGCTCTGGCTTCCCAAGCGTTACCTCTTTCCGAATCTGCTGGAGAAGATTCGCTACTGCCTCACTGGAGCCAAAGCTGAAAGCGAAAAGACACCCGGTTAGGCGGGCCCGGAGGCCGGCCGACCGGAGTAAGACATTGATTCCCGCAAGGGGCCGGAGTGGGAAAAATCTGAGTCATTGGCAATGTTACAGCAGCTATCCGAGGTCAGTGCCGATTCGGGGAAAGCTGTATGCAGGTTTTGCTAATTCTGAGTGGCAGTCTTGGCAGTAGGGAAGATCACGATGGCGTGTGACTCGCAGCACAGCCAAGCGTTTCATCCAGACCGACACTGGCGTCAGACGAGGCCGGCTCAGCTGGCCGTGGACTGTGCAAGATGCGACCCAACAAGTGAGCCTGGCGCGAGGGCGTCATACAACGGTGTTAAGAGGAGGCTAGTTGCTCTCACCATATGGAATGGAGATTGTAGAAAGCTGCCTTACTTGCAAGTTGCGCGCTGAGCGGACCTTCTGCGATCTGCCTCCTGCCGCGTTGCAGGCTTTTGAAGGCATCAAGCATGCGACCGCCTATCCTCGGGCGGCTGTGCTGTTTGTCCAGGGGCAGCTGCCGCGCGGCATCTTTGTGCTCTGCAAAGGCAGTGTAAAGCTTGCTATCAGCTCCCCTAGCGGCAGAACGGTAATTGTGAAACTTGCCGAGCCTGGGGAGGTGCTGGGGTTGAGCGCCACGATCTCCGGCAAACCTTACGAAGTGACGGCGGAGACGATCGATCCCTGCCAGGTCAATTTCGTCAAGCGCGATGACTTTCTTCGTTTCCTGAAAGATGATGTGGAGGCCCGCTTCAAAGTGGCCGGGCAGTTAAGCGAGAAATATCACAATGCTTGTAAGGAAGTGGGCTGGCTGGGACTGTCACACTCGGCCGCCGAGAAACTGGCCAAACTGCTTCTGGAATGGAGCTCCAAGAACAGACAATCCGCCAAAGCGGTGCCCCGGTTGAAGCTTAGACTCACCCACGAGGAAATCGCGCAGATGATCGGACTTTCGCGAGAGACCGTCACCCGCGTATTCGCGGATTTCAGGAAGCAGCGTCTTATCCAGCAGAATGGCTCCACGCTTGTGATTCCCGACCGCGTTGCGTTAAAGTCCCTGATGACGGCAAACCGGCCCCGTCCCTCCTAAGTACATTGAGATAAATGATGTCACTGGCTCGATGATACGACTTCCACACTGTGCCCGGTTCCGGTTTCCGATCCGTGAGTCCCCAGTGTCCGTAACCACCAAGTGCAGTTTGCTGAAAACCGGATCATAATCCACTCCAATCCATCACCGACGCGCAAACCGTGTCGAAGACCTCAAGTCTTATTGTTGGTCAGAAGGCTAACCCTCCTTTCCCAATGCCAAGTCCCACCCTGGCAATATCACACGGTGAGATGGTTGTCTCGATGCCTATCGATCACTAGTTCTGGGTGCACACGCCGGAACGTCTGGGCAATGTGACAGTTCCAGCAGACGGGCTTGAACGTGGAAAAGATCCCAGGGAGCTGCTCGGGCCGGAACTGGTTCCACTCAGCTGTGGTGTGATCAGTTCCCATCAAGGCCGGCGGATGATCAAGGTGCTGGAGCCGCTCGAAACGTTTGTGGCAATGAACGCAGCGTTGCCCTTCGTACCAGTTCGACACGATATTCCACAGCAGACAGTTATCCGGATCTGTTTCGACCTGCTGCAGGCACTCCTGCCCGCAGTCCTGGCGCTCAGGCCATCGTGAGCAGCGGTCCAAACGCAGTGCTGGCTTGCCGAAAAGCGCCGTTAGGGCCGCTTTTCTCGCAGCCACATCAATAGCTTCTGTCTTGTGCGTTTCCGGACAGGTTATGAGCCGATTGCCGTGAAAGGTGAAATACGCGCTCACGGCTGGAATGAAACGGAAAAAAAGGATTCCGGCTACTACCACAACGATAGCAATTCCAAGAAAGGTTAAGGTGGTCATCAATCACCTCCCGGAAGCCCTCCGACTGTGCTTGCGTTAGAAGGCTCCTCGCACCTCCGTGTCTCATACACATAGTCTGTTGCCTCGTCATACAACACAGTGCGTTACATCACCGATGGCTGTGATTTGAGTCACTCCGCTCGTGTTTCCTCGGCAGGAGCAGTTCGATATTAAAAAATGAGGATGGTTGCCGTTTTTCCTAAGCCGGCGCCACCTCTGCCGCCATCCTTACCATCCGCTCTCTTTGGTGAGCGATTGTTCGTTCGGTGCAAGTTGGGTGTTCTCGTTTCAGCCGGTGCTGCCACCTGATTGTCGACCTCTCGATCCATCTCACGACGGACGTGGGCCAGGCGTTAGACGCAGTCACCGGAACTCGGCGCTTGGACTTTGGGCTGGTTGCCTTGTGTTTTTTTATTGCTGGGATCGAAACTAAGCAGCTGTCGCCAACCCGACTTGTGGGTGGTTGCGCAGCGGTTCGTAAGCTTCTCCACTCACCCACAATCGATGCAGCAACACCGCGAGCTTTCGCGCTACCGCGATCACTGCTCGTTTCTTCCCGTTCTTCCCCCCCCTCGCTCCGCCAACTCCAGTCCCCACCGTCGCAAATCGCTGTCCGCTCCAAACGGTCCCAGAATGTGGTGCGCACCCCCAAATCTGTGCACCCTGGTTGCACAGCGACTTTGATTGCGTGATCGGCTGGATCGAGATTCGATGCTACACCCTCCCGGTGCCGGAGCAGACTCCGGACAGTTCCCGACTCGAGGAAGGCTCGATGGTCGCATAGGTCAGGCTGCTGAAGTAAGGAAAATGTGCTAAAGTAAGGAAGCAGGAGATCGCAATGCAGAAGCAAGCGAGGATCACAAGCAAAGGGCAAATCACTGTTCCCCGTGAGGTACGGCGGATCCTGGGCGTGCGGGCGGGGGACCGCCTATTGTTTGAGAGCGATGGAAGGGGTATCCGCGTCCTGCCGGTCCGCAACCAGAGCACGTTCTCGAAGTACCGCGGTATTGGCAATCCGGAGATCGGGTCTGGCAGAAAAAGCATTAGTCGATGGCTGCGAGAGCTGCGCGGACAATGACGACCGCCATTGATACCAATGTTGTTGTCGCATTGTGGGACAAAGATCCCACCCTCAGCTTGGCCGCACAGACTGCTCTGGAGGCAGCATTCAATCGGGGAAGCTTGGTGGTGTCGGCACCGGTTTTTGCGGAGTTAATGGCTGCCCCAGGCCGGACCGAGACCTTCGTGAGTTCATTTCTCGAAGAGACTGGAATTGCCGTTGAGTGGGATTTGGGCGAAGCAGTGTGGCGTTCTGCCGGGCGGGCGTTCCAGTATTACGCGGAACGCCGGCGTAAACAAAGTGATCCAAGCAGTCGACGAATTCTTGCTGACTTTCTGATCGGGGCGCACGCCCAAACTCGGAGCTACAGGCTGTTGACTCTGGATGAACGCTTGTACAAGGCAGCGTTCCCAACCCTGACAATAGAGACCATTTAGAAGTTGCACGCTCACGCTCGAGTGCGTCAACATACTTCCATTCCTTTTCCTTGCCAGAACGTTCCCCCGGTCGGAGAACATTTGGCCGAGGGGTTGAAGAAACTCAACATGAGCGCCGCCTCGCTGCTTCTCGGAGCCGGCCTCACATGTTTCGGAGCCATGTTCCTACGGTCGAGGTTTGCCAAGCCGACGCAACCGTAAATTCAACCGGGGAAAAAAGTGTGGCCTACTTTGCGCTCGCAAAGTAGACTTACTTTTTTAGTTCTTGCTTTGGTCCTGCTTTGATTATGTTGTTGCGGCCAAAAGGCGCGTCATCCCAACTGGCTGTCGGGACGACTCCAGAGAAGTCCCGGGCAGGTTGATGCATTGGGACGGGTAGATGATCTTGCCCCATTCGTCGCCTTCCGTAAGATGACATTGGCATGGAGTTTGCAGCACCAACGTTACTCCCCCCTTGGTTACTATAGTGTGCCTTAGCAACTTCTGCTGGCTTGCCTAACTGCAGTAAGATGGGCAAGACGAGAGTGTTTGGCGCCTTGTCTTGCGAGAGGGATACGTGAATTTCTTAGGAATCAGCGGCTTAGAAGCATCTGCTCCTTTCAAGCAGGAGCATTGGCCGGGATTGGACACGAGGGAGTACCGCATCTCCCAGGGTTACGATTCTGCCGCGGCTCTCGTAGTTGACGGGAAACTCATTGCCGCTGCGGCGCAGGAACGCTTTAGCCGCAAGAAGCACACCGGCGATTTCCCGATTGACGCCATTCAGTTTTGTCTTCGCGAGGCGGGTCTCGGCATCGAAGATGTGACCGAGATTGCCCACGGTTTTGATTACTTGCCTTTCCAGCAGCTCTACTCGCTCGATCCAGATTCCTCTAGGCTCTACCAGAAGGTGTTCTCGAAGGAAGCACTGGTCCGGCAAGTGGGCCGCTGCTTCCCCGATTTTCCTGCCGAGAAGATTCAGCCGGTAGGTCATCATCTCGCGCACGCCGCCAGCGCCGCGTTTACGTCAGGGTGGGACGAGTGCCTGGTGGTGGTGAACGACGCGATGGGGGAAGTGCAAAGCCTCACTGTGTTCCAATTTCGCGGCGGCGAGTTCAAAAAGCTGCGCGAGATAGCGCCCAACGATTCTATCGGTATCCTTTATTCCCTGGTCACGCTGCACCTGGGTTTCGATTTCAACTCCGATGAATACAAGATCATGGGGCTGGCGCCCTATGGCGACCCGGAGCGCTTCCGCGCTTTCTTTGAGAAAACAGTAGAACTGCCTCCCGGTGGTTCGATTCGAATTCCGATTCTCCGGCTCAACCGTTCGCGAGAGGAACGCGAGAATTACCTGGCGACCCGCGCCCACTTTGACGAGCACCTCGTGGCACGACGAGCGCCCGACGCGGAGATCGCTCAGGAACATAAAGATGTGGCGGCGGCCCTGCAGGAGTGCTTGGATCGAGTTGTGCTGCATGTTTGCGGACACTTCGGAAAGCAGACAGGCCTGCGGCGCGTTGCTCTGGCCGGCGGAGTCGCGCTCAATTGTACGGCCAATGGCAAACTCATCGACTCCGGAATCTTCGATGAAGTCTATATACAGCCCGCGGCCGGAGACGACGGCACCGCGCTGGGCGCTGC
>JBEKFN010000038.1:0-17257 GCA_050013295.1 Terriglobales bacterium | reverse complement strand
GGAGTACTTCTTCCTGGGATGAAGCCCATGTGGCTTTTGCCAAGGCATGCACTGAGGGGCCAGTTGTCATTGTTGACGGGTATCCAGGGCACGCAGCTTCATCGCTGTTCGAGGCCTTTGCTGAGAAGCAACGCGGCAGCTATCGCGTTGTATCTGGGCCAGAGGCTCAAGCCCTGACGCCGTATGAAACCTGGAGCGGCGTCCCTGCAGCCGCATTGGGCTACGATCTTGAGAACGTCAGGACCATCGTAAGCTTTGGCGCGCCGTTGCTGGATGGCTGGGGTACTCCCGGACAGTTCACTCGATTATGGGCCGAGCGGGCGGCGGGCGCGGCAGACCCGGACCTGCGGCTGATTCAAATCGAGCCGTCGTTATCTCGTACCGCGGCCCGAGCATGGCAAAGGTCAGCAATTCATCCGGGCGGAGAGACGGCGTTGGCCGCAGGGATTGCGCGCGTGCTGCTAGAAGAGCAACTTGTCCAGGCGCGCGACCCCATGCCCCCGCTAACACTTGCTCAGAGTGCTGAGCAGTCGGGGCTCAGCACTGATGCGATCCGCGATTTGGCGCGGTTGATTGTTGGCCGGCCGCCGGTGGTGGCCATTGCGAGCGATGATAATCCCTCAATTGCCGCATTGAACGTCGTTCTGGGCGCTGTCGGGACACGTGGCGGAATTGTGCAGAAGTCGAAACATGCGAAGTCACATCTGCCCGCCGAATCCGAACTCGACTCTGTGCGTGCGGTGCTGATCGATTCCAGCGTGCCCTGGGATTTTGTTCCGCAGACGGATGCCGAGGTCTTTCGTTTCGCGGCATGGGATGGGGGATCAAGCAAGGCAGATTGGTTGCTACCGGCGCCAGGCTTTCTCGAAGAGCGGACCGACATTCCCACGGCTCCCACGTCAGCGATTGAGACGTACGCCATTGCTTCCAGTCTGGTCAAGGCGCCGCCGGAAGTGCAGAGTGCGGCGCAGTTCCTCGGGCGGGTCGATCCCGACCTGACGCCGGTAGACAAGATCATTCACACTCGTTGCGAGGCTCTGTTTCGCGCGCGCGCAGGAACGCTATGCGCCCAGGAGACGACGCCGGTCGCGATGATCCCATCCGTCGAGAAACTGGAAGAGCAGCTCCAGAGTGGAGCGGTCTGGATGGGCGAGCCGCAGCATCCTGGCGGGTTGCGTTGCAAACTCAGCGAATGGCCTCAAGCCACACGTTCTGAATGCCCCCCTTGCAACTCGCTGGGAACTTGGCGGGCGCCTGTGTTGCCTCCGTTGGCCTCGAAACTCTACCAGGAATCGAGCCTGCGCGAAGGGCCAGAGAGGAGGAATCCGTGAGCACCCGCTACGGCATGGTGATCGATCTGGATCGCTGCACGGGTTGCGGAGCGTGCATGGTAGCGTGCGCGGCTGAGAACAATGTGCCGCCACTTCCACAAGCAACTTCCCGCACAGGCCTCACGCCGATGCTGGTGCGGAGAGTCTCGAACGGGATGGAGGGACAAGCGCGCCGCGAGGTATTTATCCCTATCCTGTGCATGCATTGCGAGCATGAAACGCCATGCGTGAGTGTATGTCCGCAGCAGGCCGTGGAATTGGATAAGGGCACCGGCATCGTGATGCAGATGCCGCAGCGCTGTCTGGGCTGCCGGTATTGCATGACGGCGTGTCCTTATCATGCGCGTTACTTCAACTGGTGGGATCCAGCTTGGCCCCAGGGAATGGAGAAGAGTCTGAATCCGGGAGTTGCCGTGAGGATGCGCGGTGTTGTGGAGAAGTGCAACCTGTGCCACGCGCGGCTGCATTCCGCCAAGGAAAAGGCCGCTGCCGCGGGAAAGCGGGAGATCGATCCTGCCGACTATGTTCCGGCTTGCGTGGAAGCCTGCCCTACCGCGGCAATTCAGTTCGGCAATCTGGCGGACAAGGATGATCCTGTTTCCCGAGAGGCACACTCCCCTGACGCATTCCGCTTTCTGGAGCGGATCGGAACCGAACCCAAGGTCTATTACAAGTCCGGGGAGGCATGGGTGAGGGCTCTGAAAGGGTCGGTCTCAGAAGTGGAGGTGAAACGTGGCTAGCACGGTTCTCACGGACCGCCGTTGGATCGAACGAGGCGCCGAACGAGCTTCGCTGCCGCAATTTTTGCTCTGGCTGGCTCCCTGGGTCGTTGTGCTGGCAGTGGGAATTTACGCGGGCGGTTTGTGCCTGTACTACGGGCTGAACCAGACCAACATGGACAATCGATTCGCCTTCGGCCTGTGGATTTTTTTCGATCTGTCGATCATCGCACTGGGGGCGGGCGCGTTCTTTACCGGTTTTCTCGTCTACCTTCTGAAGCGTACCGATCTCCGACCCATCCTGAACACCGCCGTGGTTGTCGGCTTCATCTGTTACAGCGGCGCCGTTACCATCCTGATGATTGATGTTGGACAGCCATTGCGAGCATGGTTCACGTTCTGGTACCCGAATACGCACTCGATGCTCACCGAGATCACATTCTGCATCACCTGCTACTTGCTGGTGCTCAGCATCGAATATCTGCCCATCCTGCTGCGAAACCGTCAACTGCGGAAGTTGCCGTCGTTCCTGGTGTTCGAACATCAACTGCACAAGCTGATGCCCGTGCTCGCAGGAGTTGGGGCGTTCCTTTCTTTCTTTCACCAGGGATCACTGGGCGGTCTTTACGGAGTGCTGCGCGGCCGGCCGTTCGCCTTCCGGCAAGGGTTTTTCCTCTGGCCTTCTACATTCTTCCTTTTTATATTGTCGGCGATCGCGTCCGGGCCGAGCTTTTTGATTCTCGTGACTGCGGCCGCCGAGAAGGTTACTGGCAAACGACTCGTGCCGCGCGAAGTGTTCCAACGCCTGGCGTTTATCTCCGGTGCCCTGCTTGGCATCTATGTCATCGCCAAGGCGATTGACACGTTGATCTGGCTGAACATTACATCGCCGTCTTTGGGCTTTGCGCCGTGGCAGTTCTACATCTACCGACCATTTGGGACGTCACTCCTATTCGTGGAGATTGTACTCTTCGGATTAATCCCCGCTTTCTTGCTGACTTATCGCAGAACGGCGGCACTGCGCGGATGGCTTCTCACTGCTGCCGGGTTGGCTTGCGCTGGAGTTGTGTTGAACCGCTTCCGTCTTACCATACAGACTCTGGCTCTCCCAACGCTGGCGTTCGATCCGTTCTTGCAATACACGCCAAGCTGGCAGGAGGTGGCCAGCTTCGCGGGCGTTATCGCCTATGGAGTCATTGTCTACTCCTTGTCGTATCGCTATCTGCCGCTCTTTGTGCAACTGAAAGGAGACAGAAGTCATGTTTCCGTGGACTGATGGATTTCGTTGGACCGTTAATCACATTGTGTTTCTTTCGCTATTCTTCGCTGTGGTGTTGACCATCGTGACCACGGTCGTCTCCGCCGCACGGCGCGCGGCTCATGATCTACACAAACATTCAGCAGCTGACATCTGCTGGAAATCGGACTTTGCTGAATTGCCGGTATCAGAACGCCGCTGCCGCCATGAACTTGCAGGAAGAATCGTTTCCAGAACCTGCGACAACGCTTTTGATTGCCGTCACTGCAGCAAATACTCCGAACTTGCAGCCCTGCCCGCGGCGGGAACGGCGCACGATCTGGCGGTCAATTACTCGAAGGACCGCTTCTATCATCGCGGTCATACGTGGGTCGAACCGCAGGAAGACGGCACTCTGGCAATCGGCCTTGATGAATTGGCCGAACATCTGATCGGCAACCCTGATTCCATCGCGATGCCCGAGCTTGGCAGTGAAATCGAGCTCAACGGTAGTGCATGGCGCATGAAGAAGAATGGAAAAGAAATTCAGGTTCGCGCTCCCATCGAGGGAAAGGTCATGGCTATCGGAAGCCCGAAGGACGGTTGGTACATCAAGATTCGTCCGCGGCTGGACCCGCATGATCCGGCAACGCTGCGTCACCTTCTTCGAGGTCCAGAGGTTGACGGGTGGCTAAGTCGAGAACTGGAGCGATTGCAGCTACAGCTGCGGACACCCAATACTGCGCCCAGCCTGGCAGACGGCGGGGTTCTCATTGACGGCGTGATGGACGCCATGGCCGAAGCCGATTGGGACACCGTACTTGAAGGCACATTCCTTGAAGGTTGAGGGCGAAGGATGCCTCTTCGACCAGCCCAGAGCAGGCTTCGTAGGTTTCCTCTAGTGCGCGATCGCGTAACGCTTCAGCTTGTCGTAGAGCGTGGAGCGATCAATCCCCAACGCGGCCGACGCCTCTTTGACATTGCCGTGTTTTCGCTCCAGTGCGGCGACGATCGCCCGGCGTTCGAGTTCGTCGAGCGGAACATCCGGAACTTCCCAATTCTGCGTCGAAGGAGCTTGCCGCTGTAGCCACGAAAAGTCCTGCTCATCCAGCGTGCCATTGCGGCTCGTCACGATCGCGCGCTCGATTACATTCTCCAGTTCGCGAACGTTTCCGGGCCAATCGTAGGCCATGAGCACCTTTAATGCCGCCGCTGAGATGCCGCCGACGTCTTTGTCCAATTCGGAAGAGATGCGCTGAACGAAGTGCTCTGCCAGCAAAGGGATGTCCTCGCGGCGCTCTCTTAGCGGTGGAAGAGGAATCTCGATCACGTTGAGGCGATAAAACAGATCTTCCCGGAATCTGCCTTGCCGCACCTCCTCCGCCAGGTTCTTGTTGGTAGCGGCGATAATGCGTACATCAACCTCGACTTCCTGATTTCCTCCCACTCGGTAGAAGCGGCGCTCCTGCAGAACCCGCAAAAGGTCAGCCTGCAGCTTGGGTGAGATGTCGCCGATTTCATCGAGGAAGATCGTGCCTCCGTCCGCTAATTCGAACTTGCCCTTCACCTGTCCGTTAGCACCGGTGAAGGCGCCTTTTTCATAACCAAACAACTCGCTCTCCAGCAGAGTCTCGGTCAAGGCAGCGCAGCTCACAACAATGAACGGCTTTTCGGAACGGTTGCCGGAGAAGTGGATGGCTCTCGCCACCAGTTCTTTGCCCGTGCCACTCTCGCCTCGAATCAGCGCGGTGCTGCGAAGACTGGCGATTTCTTGGGTCAGGGCAAGGATCTCTTCCATCCGGGGATTCTTGGTGATGATGTCATGATGACGATATTGGCGGGTGAGTCTCTTGCGCAGAATTGCGTTCTCGCTTTCCAGCTTCTTGAACTTCATGATGCGCGAAACCAGCATGGATATTTCCTGAGGATTGCACGGTTTGACAATGTATTCCTGCGCTCCCTCCTTCATGGCTTGAATGGCAGTGTCGACGGTCGCGTAGGCGGTAATAATGATGACCGATGCCTCCGGTCGAATGCGGCGGACTTCCATCATCGTTTCGATACCATCCATGCCGCCCGGCATCTTGAGATCGATAAAGCAGACCACATAATCCGTCGACTTAGCCAGGTCCAAGGCCTTCTGGCCATTAGGTGCGGTATCGACGCGGTAGCCATCTTCGCGCAGCCAGGCAGCCATGGATTCGCACATCACCTCTTCGTCGTCGACAACCAGGATTGGCCAATTTTTCTTCATAATTCTCCTAGAGTGAAGCAAACCGCTCCACCAGTTGCAGTCCGCAACGCGCACAGTAGCGGTCGGATTTGGCATCTACCCCTTCTATGTGAGTGGCGAGGCTCATCGCGCACTCCCGCTCCGAACAATGGGTGAGTCCGAAGGTATGCCCCAGTTCGTGAAGTACCTCCTTCCCAGTGCGCTCGCGGAGCAGGCCCAGATCCGCAGGAAGTCCGTAGAACTCCTGATGCAGTCGGCACAGCGAGACTAGGGCGATCGGACCATTCAGCTGGGCTTGTCCAAACAAGAAGCTCAACGCGGGGATCGCCAGGTCCGCCTCCGTGATGCCGAGGACCCGAATGGCGTCGCGCGGAGCGGATTGAGCGAGCATCTTCATGATCTCGACCGATTGGTACTGTCTCCGCTTCGTGTCATAAGCGGTTTCCGGAATCGCCAAAGCCTGCAGGCGCCTAAGGGGAAGCGGAAGCCACTCGGCGGCCGCTTCCTCCGCCCATTGCAGCGCTCTTTCGGGCACGCTCCCGATGGCCACGACATAAAGGGCATTCACACTACCTGCACCTGCAGATCTGGAGGCTGGGTAACGCTGCTTGGTTTCAGCGGGAGGCTAACGGTGAAGGTTGTGCCTTCGTTCCGCTTGCTCTTCACCTCGACTTCGCCCTCGTGAGCCTTGACGATGCCGTATAAGACCGCCAGCCCTAGTCCAACTCCCTTTCCTTCCGCCTTCGTGGTGAAAAAGGGGTCAAAGATTTTGGGCAGATTTTCTGGGGCAATGCCTTCCCCGGTATCGTGAACGCAAAGTTCCACGTTTTCTCCATCCGCTAGTAAGCGAGTGCGAATCATAAGTTTCCCGCCGCCGCGCGATTGCATAGCCTGCGCCCCGTTCAACACTAGATTTAGGATGACCTGCTGTATTTGAGACGAGTCGCACTCGACCGGCGGCAGGTTGTCCTGCAGTTGCAAGTCAATCTCAGCGTTGACCAATTTAAGTTTGTGTTCGGTTAGATTGAGTGTCGTGCGAACGAGCTTGTTCAGATCTGCCGGGGCACGTCGCGGCTTCGAACCGCGGGAAAATGCGAGCAGATCCGAAACGATACGGCCCACACGGGCCGTTTCTGCCGAGATCAGGCCAAGGTACTTGCGAAATTCCGCCTCGCGTCCCGGCGGGTACTGTCCATTGGCCATCAAGCGCTCGAGCAGCATGGAGAGGTTGAGCACGCCGGAAACGGGATTATTGATCTCGTGAGCGACGCTGGCCGCCAGTTCGCCGAGAGATGCAAGGCGGTCGGACTGGACAAGTTTGCGTTGAGCTGCTTGCAGCCGTTCTGTACGTTCCTCCACCTTGTTCTCTAACGTCTGCTGCATTTCGTTCAATTCGGCAACCGCCGACTTCAGGCGTTCTCGCATCACATTGAACGAATCCACTAACTCGTCGAGTTCCTGGCTGCGACGACTGATTTCAATGGGCCGGTCCAGATTCATGGCGCTGACCGTCTTAATGCCCTCGATTAGCTGTTGGATCGGTCTCTCCACGAAACGCCGCGTGAACAAGATGACAAATGCTGCTCCAAGGGCTACTGTCAGCGTTGTTGTAAACATCGCCTGGAGAGTCAAGGCGCGTGTCTGTGTCCGAACCGGGTCCAATCGCAATGCCACATCTACAACACCCAGCACCTTGGTCGAGGCGCGATGTGCATGGCAACTCGCGTTACTACACGACGATTCGTTGTAGATGGGCGTGACCATGTTGATGGTCTTAACCCCGCTCGGGGACGTGGCATAACGGACGCGCTCCTCTTCCGTCAGTTTGTCGCGGACTGGCCCCCTGCTGTGACAACCCAGGCACACCTCGCTGGACTGGCTGGCAGGGACTGACGGCTCATGGGCGTCAGTCGAGAACACCAGCTTTCCGTCACGATTGAACATCCGGATTCGATCCACCCCCTGCTTGTCTGCGATCACCCGCATAATGTCATATGCCGCCTTGCGGTCGTCATCGTGCATGGCGTGCCAGGTTGCGCTGGTAATACTGCGCGAAAGCTGATCCGCACCTAGGACCATGGTCTCTACCAAGCGCTTCTTTTCGGTGCGGAAGTTTAAATATCCCCTTACACTGCTCATGACTACCATCAGCACCGTCAGCGAAAGGATCAGCTTCGAGCCGAGTTTGCGGGGCATCGGGATCTAACCGTGTTTACTTACTGGTCGGGGCTGCGCGAGGGGACTCCCAGCGGAGATCCTCTTTATGTAAGGCTACGAGCGAAGACAGGGTGCTGCGGTGATTCTCGTCACACTGGTGAGTGACATTTGCCATCCTAATTGCCACAGCTAGACCTTCTGGACACTCTGGCGGCGAGTGGGTCGAGAGGGGCGCGCGCCTCCCACTTCGCAGATCAAGATCTTCGTGGCGACATCAGTGAGTTCGCCTCGCGCGACGTCTCGACTTGTTTCGCATGGGCTCGAGGTTGCGTTGCAACCGGTCAACACCGACCGAGATGCTATCAATGAGCGAGAATGACTTCGAGGCTTGGCGAGCACCGGAGTCAACACGCCGGTAATTGCCAAGATGACGGATGACGGGGCTAACCGGCAGTAATCCGCCCTGGACGAAGGAACGAAGACTTGCCGTCTGAGAATTTGCAGATCAAGTGGCGAAGTCACGCTGGCTGCGGATTCAATGTGTCAACCATGCGTTTGCTCTTACACTTTACTGGTTCCTCGGCCGGCCCACTCTAGAAGACCTTCGCCGGGACCTGCGTGTCATTACCGAGAAATGTCGGCCGGACTGGGACATCACGACGCCGGAAATGAAAGCCGCGTGGCAAGAAGGCCGCAAGGAACTCTTCTATCCGTATGGCAAAACGTACGCTCAAACTCTCGGAGAGCAGGACTAGAAGGGGCGAAACCGGAAGTTGCCGTCAACCGGGAGTAATCGCAATCAATTCCCGAAAGCCGGCTTGTCGTTCCTAATCCTTTCGGTATACGCTCTGGTACTCACCTGCGACTCGACTCGATCGGGGCGGTCGGATTCGCCTCAGTGGCACATGAAGAAAATGACCGCCAACGCCGACTTCGAACGCTTCCAGACCGGCGCAGCGCAGTACGCCAACTACCTCGAGACGCCGGAGGGCCGGCTGCGCCTCGATCTCGCCTTTGCTAACTTGCAGGAGTTTCTGCCGCAGGCCACACGGTCCTTGCACGCTCTGGATCTTGGGTGCGGTACCGGCGCGACCGCGGTGCGCTTGGCGCGACTTGGCCTTGATGTCACGTTGCTGGATGCGTCCCTACCGATGCTGGATTTCGCCAAGCGTGCAGCGCGGGAAGCAGGAGTTACGGAGAGGATTGCGCTGAAACACGGCGATGCCACCCAATTCGCAAACTTGTTCCACGCCGAGTCGTTTGATGTAATTCTTTGCCACAATATCCTGGAATATATTGACGACTCGTGTGCTGTTTTGCGCAGTGCGGCTCGTGCCTTGCGAGATCCGTCTAGCATAGTCTCGGTATTGGTGCGTAACCAGGCAGGTGAGGTGTTAAAGGCCGCAATACAAGACGGCGACTTGGCCGCGACCGAGCATAATCTAACCGCTGAGTGGGGACATGAGTCCTTGTACGGGGGAAGGGTGCGGCTATTTACGGCGGAGAGCCTTCAAGCCATGCTGTTCGAATCGTCACTCGCAGTAACTGCAGAGCGTGGCGTACGGGTTATGTCGGATTACTTACCCCTGCGGGTTTCCCGAAATGATGAGTACCAGCGGATTCTGGAGCTGGAGCGCAAGCTGGGCAGGCGACCAGAGTTTGCCGCCGTCGCCCGCTACACGCATTGCCTGGCACATCGCGCAGGTCCAGTCATGAAGGGTGCATGAACAACGTGATGGCCCAGTCTTCGTCGTCCGGATCTCGCGTGACACATGATGCCGGTATTGGGCTCGGGCTCGGCCTCACCAACGAGTGTAATCTCTCCTGCGCCTTCTGCTACCGCGATCCAACTCGCGCGGATCGTCTCTCCCTGGATCAAGTGAAGGCCGTCATGGAACGCTTGCCAGTACGGTCAGTGAATCTTGGCACCGGCGAGAACGGCATGCATCCCGACTTCAAGGCGATACTGGCCTACCTGCAGACGAAACCGGTCAAGCTCACCATCACTTCCAACGGTCATAGTGTTGCTGTTCTCGAGGACAAGGAACTGCAAGCCTTCCATGACATCGAGTTCTCTCTCGATTACGCCACGCAAGCGGAACAGGATGCGCAGCGCGGGCAAGGCAACTGGGTACTCATCCACCAGCAGGCAGAACGGTGTCTCAGGCTGCATATTCCTGTAACCATCATCGCCGTCATGATGAGGTCGAATTACTTGTGTTTAGCGGACGTGGCGCGCATAGCCAAAAAGTTTGACGCTCCTTTGCGAGTGAATGTCTACCAAGCAGTGCGATCGGACGTTTATGCCCTCAGCTACGAACAGTATTGGGAAGGGTTCCGGCGGCTCTTTGAGCAGACTGATGTAATCGCTATTGGCGAGCCGCTGGTTCGCGCAATGGCGGGGCTCCCACCGCTCCGAGGCGGTTGTGGTGTGAGCACCGTACGAGTGACACCAAGAGGCACGACACAACCCTGCGTCTATTGGCCAGGATTAGGGGAGCCGCTTTCAGACTTAATCTCCGCAGGCGTCAACGTTCTGAGCTCCACCCCCTTCGAGCAGGCCCGGACACTTCCTCAAACCTGCAATCAGTGCGAGTTCCGCGAGTCGTGCCACGGAGGCTGTGCCGGACGTAGACGTCTGCAAGGCGCGCTGCTGGAGCCCGACTGCTACTGTCCGATCGTTCGCGGGGAACGCCGCAGCCTGCCGGTCCGCATGGCCGCCACCCGCGATCTGCCCAAGCTGGGCAGTTCCTGCACTACCGTCGTGATTGCCAGGGAGGCTTAAAGTCAGCCAACCCCCAGCCGCCCGTCGCGGCGTACTTTTTCGAGACCAGCAAGCAACGGGTTGCGACGTGGCATCGCGAGCATTTGCGAGACTCGACTTCCTCAGACTCTTTCTGCGGAGGAAGAATCGCCGCACCTGGCGGAAATGGAGGCGCGGCGAATTCCTCCGAGGGAGAGGCGGCTAGTTTCCGCCTGCCATTGGTTGTCCGGCACCCGGCGTCAAACGCATGTGAACGACGAGGTCCAGACGTTGACCGACCCGAGCGTTGAAATTCTGCGGGCCAGGGTAGTCCTCTCCGACGTGCATAGCAGGATCTTCGGGAAGAATGGGACCTTGCAGGAGCGTTCCCGTGCACTTGGCGCCGCTATAGGCTTCGCTTGGTGCAGGCACTTGACAGCTTTCATTTTGCACCAGTGGCGGCCAGTAGGTGTTGAGTACAGCCTTCACCAACTGGGGAAAAGTCTCCCGCAACACCTTGGTAGAGGCCGACGCCTCGATTCCCCCGTCCTTCTCATGTCCGCTCCCCTCAGACGGGAGGTCGAGAACCAGAGTGGCTTGGTGTGAAACGCGGTTGATGATGGGAGGCCCATAGACGGGACCGGCATATGCTTCACTCGGGGCGGGCACCTCCACGTTGCGGTCCACGCGAACCAGGATCAGATCGCCCGTGGTTTGCAGCCGACCGTCAGAGGTGCGGACGACGTCCTTGGAGTGGAAACACAGCATCGTCTGGTTGGCCCGGGACGCCATCCAACGGCTCTTGAACTTACCATCCTCTTCGATGGGCTCCGCCATGGAGGTAGCGGGATAGATATGCAAATCGACACTGGACTTTGTGGGGTTGACGTCGTCGATTCTCAATGCTCCCATGACCCTGCCGAAGCCCAGCGTGACATCGATTCTTGTCTTGCCGTAATCCGTCGTCCCGTCGGTGATCAATTGCGCATCGGAATGACGGGCGTCGACCAGCCAGGACCCGGCCAGGGAAGCAGGTGCCTTGGCGCCAAGTGGGAGAATACCCAGGGCGACCACTGCAACTACTGCGAGTACAGCTATTGCGATTGCAGCCATGTGCTTTGACATTTCCTTCTCCTTTTTTGCAGATCTACTTGCGTGACAAAACTCGGCGGTGCAGAAATCACAAAGGATTTCGCTCTCGGTGTTAAGGTGCGTAATGGGTGAAGACAAAGTCGCGATCTTTGGCAGGCTCGTGGCAGGGGAAGCAGGTTTTGTGCATCGCCTCGTCGGCAGGTTTGCCGTCCTTATTGAATTGAGCGAACCCCCAGCCGCCGGTCGCGGCGTACTTTTTTGAGTCCTTGACCATAAACTGAAGGTACCAATCCGGGGCGGGCCCGGGGACGAAAGATTGGGGACGGCCAAAGACTTTGTTGTTTTCCTCAGACGGAACGTAACTCCAGGCTAGCCGGGCAATGATTGTGCCGTCCGGGAACGCAAGCTTCCCTTCCCGGTAGGCCTTGATCGCTACGTCGTTGCCCAGAATGGCACGCAAATCGTTGAGGTTGCCTTCTTCGTGGGCCACGGAGATCAATTTCCAGTCGCGGTATCGCGGGGGAATTTTGACCCCGAAGATCGGAGCGGCCTCTCCATCGGCGTATCCAGATGCCGGCTCCAAGCTGGCGACGACGGCCACCGCTACAACTGCAACCAACAAGTAAGCGATCCGTTTCATAGTGTTCCTCATTCTAAATTCTTGAGCGTCACCCTTCGCACTCCACAGTCACGTGTTCGGAGCAACATCAATTCCCGAAATTATTTGCGCATTCGTCTTATTTCGCGTCCACCCAGTTGTCTGACCCCGTCAGCTTGACCGACACGTCAGAAATGAAGATGTGCAGCGGCTTGCCGTCGGCTGTGCCCCGGTGCTCCGTTGAGATCAGCAGAGGACCTGCCTTTTTGTAGCCTGCCCAGGTTGCGTTGACGAGGCTCGGCTTCTTGGTCCCGCCGTGGTGGAAGACAAGGTACTCGACGCGGTTGTCTTTGCCGACGTAGAGTTCCCAGGTGTCACCAGGCGTGTAGCCGCCGAGCTCCGCGGAATACTTCACCGCGACCAATTCGGCCGAGCCGCTGCCCACCGGCAGTTTTTTCATACCCTCATCGGTCACGGTGGCGCTGGTGTCCCAGTAAGCATGGAAGGGGAACAGAAGCCAATAGTTATCGTTGAGGAAAGCAGGATCAACTTCGTTTTTCACGGCGTCGGACTGGCTGCTGAGCTCGGAACGCTTGTAGGTAGCCTTCACCGGCTTGCCGTCTTTATCTTTTCCCTCGTAGGAGACCTTGCCGGTTTTGGGCTCCCACTCCCACGCACGAGCAAGTTTGAAAAGTCCGGGGATTTCCCCGTTCCAGGTGTAGCGGATCGCTTCGATCTGCCCATACGAGTCGAGACCATAGGTCTTGGCGATCTGTTCGAGAATAGGCGGGCGATTCTGCGCCCTGGAGGTTGCGGCAAGCACCAGCACAGCGAAAGCCAGAAGTCGGATCATCGGTACACGGCTAGCATTTGTCATGGAATTCGCTCCTCGGTGAATTAAACGGATGCTCTGTTGGATGACGCGCAAAAGCTTCGGGATACACGAGAGGGCACGTCGGTACGGTAGCCTTCACCCACGCCAGCCATTCCCGCCCCTTGCTCGGTTGGCGCGAATTATACAGCACACCTCGGGTGACTGTATTCTCGCATGCCCATGCGGCCACACTCGTTATGTCACAACACGTTTGCAGCCCGCATTCGCAAAGGGCACCTAATCCGTTGATGATCCGGGCGCTGCCGGTCGAGTGATTCGGCGCAACAGGATGATTGCGGCGGTCATCGCGACACATCCGTATTCCAGCAGCATAATCCAGCCAGGAACCAACCACGGACGACCAAGCGTGCGCAAATGCCAAACGTAGTAAGTTGGGATGATGCTGACTGTCCAGATGATGATCGGCACCGTCGAGGCCGACCGCAGGAACGGCAGCAGCCAGAGCAGGTACCATGGATATACCACCGGTGCACACAGAAGCGACGCTGCAATGGGCCAGGCAAATGCATCCGGAGCGAATTCCGCGGCCTTGCGCCTCAGCCAGGTTGCAGTCACTAATCCGACGAGCACTGCCAGCCCAGCCAGCAACTGCGGAGACGCCACCTGATCGAGTGCCGCAAATAGGGGACCATTAAAGCGGAAACTCTGCACATACGTACCAAGCGAGCCGATCGGGATGCGGCTGTGGTTAAGAAATGGCACGTACAAGAGTCCAACGACGACTGCCGCCAGCGCAGCGTCGCGAATCCGAACCCGCCTCCAGTAGAGGGGCAAGAGTACGACCGGCAGGAATTTTACTGCTACAGCTAGCCCAAGTGCGACGGAAGCAGTCGCCCGCCATCGGCGCCCTAGCGCAGCGGCGGACACCAGCAACAATAGAGCGCCAACAATGTCGATGTGACCGCTTCCCGCCACCTCAATGGCCAACAAGGGGTTCCAGGCAAACGCCAGAACCAGGTGAGCTGACTGCCCGGTACAACGCAAGATATCGAACAACACAAAAACAATGGCGAACTCGCAAATCACAAAAGCTACTTTCAACGCAAAGGCGGACTCCTGAATCGCGGTGACGGCGCGGAAGAAAAGCTCTGCGCCCGGCGGATATGGGCTTGGTAGATCCGGGTGGTTCAAGTTGCGGGTTTCCGGGGTATGCAGCCCATTCGCAGCAGGATCGCTGGGAACAACAAGATAGGGGTTGTAGCCGAGCCGCTGCAGGCGGCCATCCCAAACATATCGATGGATATCATCATCGGCGCCCGCGGGCACCCGAAGAAATTCAATGTGCCACACGGCAGCCAGGACGAGCCCAATGACGACAACGCGGCGGGAAACGCTTGGTTCAAATTTTGGCATAGCGAAAAACTCACGGATCGCCAAGAGGTACACGATTCCCGCAAGCGTCAAAGAGGCCATGAAGTACGGCCCACCTCGATCGCTGAAGTGGCGTGAGCATATGGTTAACGCCACGCACAACGTGGTGCCAAGTATGTACACTCTCCACGCGGGGGTTACCTTCACAGCTCTCCCGTGCCGGTCCGATAGCCCATCGGAGAGCTTGTCCGGGAATGCCCCACCACCAGCTTCCACTCTTTAAGCCACGCCGCCGTGCGTGGCGCTCTGGCCGGAGCCAGACGCAACTCCTCTGCCAACCGAGTCAGGTCGTCAACGACATCAATATCGTAAAAAGGATCTGCGAAACCTACGGATAGCTCAAGCGCTCGTGCGCGCGATAAGAGGCTCTCCAGCGCGCTGCTGGTGCCCATTCCGTCGCGTGCGAAAAGCGTAGGATGAGAAGCCTTTGCCCCTACGAGATAGTAGCCTCCGTCGTGCGTTGGTCCCACGACCAGGTCATGTGTGGCCAGCGTTTCGAACGCGTCTTCGAGAACAGAATGCGGCAGGTGTGGGCTGTCACTGTTGAATGCAATGGTGCGTCGTCGATGGTCTTCCGCGAAGTGTTCAAACACCGAAGTGAGGCCTGCGGCCAGGCCTTCACCTCTCTGGGCAACTACGCTCGCTTCATTGCCTGTTAATTGCGCCAGCTCGTTTACGTCGGCGTACGGGCACATTATGGCAACTTTCACATCGCCCAGTGACCGCGCCAGCGCCAGCGTGTCATCCAGAAGACAGCAATAGAAAGCAGCGACAGTCTCGGGAGAGAGGCTGGGCGCGAGGCGGGTCTTAACCGCTCCTGGCCTTGGTGCTTTCGCCATGATTACCAGCACGCGGTCACTGCGTGATGAACGCACTGCGGTCTCGCTTGCGGATTTCATAAAGTAATTTTGACACCGACCTACACTCGCCGTGGTGTCCCGGCTCTTCGGTGCCGGAAATAATAGCGCACTATCAAGCTGAGAATGAACCAACCGGCGCCGACCGTGCCCTTCAACGTACCGCTGATCTTCGATTCTCCGATACGCGGGTAGTAGCTCACCGGAACTTCAACCACCCGGAATCCAGCTAACACCCCTTTGAGGATCATCTCAACCGCCCAGCCGTAGGTGGTCTCTTCGAGAGCGAGCGCACGCAGTACATCGGCGCGGCCAGCGCGAAACGGGCCGAGATCACTGATTCTTAGTCCATAGAGAAGCCTGATCAGGCTGGCGGCGAGACGATTCCCAAACACCTGATGCCAAGGCAACGCCCCAGCAGAACGCCGCCCCTGCAGGCGGGAACCGAGCACGATGTCCGCACGCCCCTCAACGATTGGCGCTAAAAGAATCGGTAGTTCCGAGGGCCGGTCGCTGTAGTCGCCATCAAGGAAGACAACCACGTCAGGGGAATTTGCCGTGGCCAGACCCGTGAGGCACGCTCGCCCATAGCCGCGGCGGGGTTCGTGAACCACGCGGGCTCCCATTCTAGCGGCAATCTCCGGCGTCCCGTCATTCGAGTTGCTGTCGACAACGATGACCTCCGTCGTGAGAACGGAGGGCAAATCCCCTAAAACACGCTCGATCGCCTGCGCTTCATTTTGGGTAGGGATGATGACGGACACTCGCACGTGATCGTTGTTCAAGTGATCCTGGCCCATTCACCACCACGGAGAAGATGGCCACCGTTGCGACAACCACGCGTCAACGCCCCATCTCCGGCCGGCGCTTCCGATAGAGAGTCCAAACGATGCGAGCACCGGAACCAGCAGTTCCCAGATCCACGCGGTGCCCCACTCCGAAACCCAAAGGCTGCCGAGATACAGAAAAGCCACAAATGCGACCGGTCGGGTTAGCAAACCGATGATGAGCAGGATACCGAGAGAGATCTCGGTCATGGCCTGGATAGGAGCCGCCATCGCGGCGTGGCTTGCTGCCAAGCCCATCACCGCCTTCCATGCAGCCGGGGAGTGGCTCGCCTTGATGTAGTAATTGATCAGGCCCGCGTAACCCGTCGGCGTGTAGAGGCCTTTCCCCAAATTCTCAAAAAAGACCGACACGAACAGCGCGCCGATCGTCAGGCGCACGATTGCCAGACCGTTTGCGGCTTGCGGTTGGTGGGCCACTGTAGCTAAGTCACTTCGGGGTGAGCTTGCGATTGTCGTCATAGTGGACCTCGTCCAATGGATGCTATACCAGATTGGAAATATTCGAGAGGCTCGAATCTTGTCCCAGCGAAACTAAGGGTACGAATTGTCGCTAGGGCCTTCCTCCGCAGCCCTGACAACTCGTGGTGGCTGCTGGTAAGATTTCGATCTATGTCCGCCGATTAGGGAGTGTCTCCATGAGGCTGCGAGTTCTGTCGTCCTTGCTCCTGCTCCCTCCGGAACGAAGCGAGCAACTCGTGAGGCGTCATTGTCCGAGCGGCTGGTTTGATGAAGCGGATAAGTATGTTGCACTTCGCACGCAGTTTGGCTGAAGATGGCCGGCGCCGATGTAAAGGATGCGCAGGGTCAGATGCGGCACTCGCGGGCGAGCACGACGCTGGACATTTACCAGCAGTTCGTTCCCGAGTCGCAGCGTCGAGCGGTGGGACGGTTGACGAATCTGGTGCAGTAAAAGAGATTTTTCGTAGCGTTTTGTTCGCAATTGTGCGCAAAATGTCACAGTAGGGAATGCGTAAGTCATTGAAAAATATGGTGGCCAGGGACGGAGTTGAACCGCCGACGCCAGCCTTTTCAGTGCTACGTTATGCTGTAGTTTAAACAACTTACGTGACTCTAGGTGGCCGCCTAAGTCCCTGATAAGTCGTGAGAGACAGACGATTCGTGGGTTGGAATCGTGGGTTCAAAACGAACTAAGAACAATTCGCATCAACGGTAGGT
>JBEKFN010000037.1:0-17498 GCA_050013295.1 Terriglobales bacterium | reverse complement strand
CAGATGGCGTTCATCACTTTGCGCGCCTGTCCGGGATAGGACTTGCGAATGGAAACGATCATCAGGTTGTGGAACACGCCTTCGATGGGCAGGTTGATGTCCACCAGTTCGGGAATGGTCAGCTTCATCAGCGGCAGAAAAATGCGCTCGACCGCCTTGCCCATCCAAGCGTCTTCTTGCGGCGGCTTGCCCACAACAGTCGTCGCATAGATCGGGCCTTTCCGGTGGGTCACGCACGTAACATGAAACACCGGGTACTCGTCTTCGAGCGAGTAGAAGCCGGTGTGGTCGCCGAAGGGGCCTTCCGTGCGGAGTTCGTCGAGATTGACGTAGCCTTCGAGGATGATCTCGGCAGTGGCCGGAACTTCGAGGTCAACCGTTTCGCATTTCACCAGCTCGACCGCCTTCTGCCGCAGGAATCCGGCGATGATGTACTCCTCAACGTCGGGCGGCGCGGGGACGATGGCGCAGAAGGTCAGCGCCGGTTCGGTGCCGATGGCTACGGCCACCTCCATCCTGCCGGAAGGACGATCGCCGGTGGCGAGCATCGAACCGCCCGAAGAGCGAGCCATGATGTCGACCGCCGCCGACCTAAGGTTGTGTGGCAGGTTGTGTGGCAGCGGGTCTCCGACCCGCTCCTCTCGCGAATCCGCAGGAGCTGCACTCGCGTTCCGCATCCGGTCGCGATAATGTTCCGCCGCAACTTTCTGCCGCTGCCAGTGCATTCCGGCAGAGCGCTCGTCATAGATCTGCATCCGGTACATGCCGACGTTGCGCTTCCCGGTCGTCGGATCGCGCGTGATCACGCAGGGCAGCGTGATGAAGCGTCCGCCATCTTTTGGCCAGCATTGCAGGATGGGGAAATCGAGCAACGAAAAATTGTCGCGCTTGATCACTTCTTTACATGGGCCGGTGGCGACGGTCTTGGGAAAAAACTTGCCCATCTCGGCCAGCATCGGCAGCATCTTCACTTTGTCGAGGAAGCCCTGCGGAGACTTCACATCCATGAAGCCGCGGATGCGCTCGGCGACTTCGTCGAGCGCATCGACTTCGAGCGCGAGCCGCATGCGGCGGGCTGAGCCAAACTGGTTGATAAGAAGTTGCGACCCGGGGTAGCCCTTAAGGTTCTCGAACAGAAGAGCTTTGCCGCCGATGGTTCCCTGCCGGTCTTTACCCTTCGAAACCCGATCGGTAATTTCCGTGATCTCCAAAATTGGGTCCGCTTCGGTGCGGACACGCTTCAGTTCGCCCGCTCGGTCGAGCGCTTTGATCCAGTCCCGCAGATCGTCGTAGGCCAAAATTCCTCCCGCAATGACGGACGATGAAATGACAGACGATTATACGTGGCCACCAACACTGCGTTGCCCAGAGCACGGCAAAAGGCCCGCACACGCCGGGTTCGCGAACGCCGATGCCGAACCCAACAACGGAAGCCTGGCTGATGGAACTCCTCTGTGATCCCCTGTGCCCTCTGTGGTCAGCAAGGTTTCGGTCAGCGCCCGTCATAGGCAAGCCGGTGCGGAGCTTCCGCTGTCGAAGACGAAACTGATATAAGGTATGCTGTAACTCGATTTGAGCTCCACTCCCAGGGAAGGCCCGGAAAATCGGCGATGAGCAAATTACTGGCGCTACTCCTCCTGCTTACTGGAGCCTTCGCAACCGCCCAGGAGATCACCGTGGCCGCGGCGGCCGATATGAGCGCTGCCCTGCCGCAACTCGTCGAGGCCTACACGAAAAAGACCGGGCAAACGGTGAAGCTATCCTTCGGAGCATCCGGCAATCTGACCAATCAGATACGAAACGGCGCGCCGTTCGACGTCTTCTTCTCGGCCGATGAAGAATACCCGCAGCAGTTGATCGCCGAGGGGTTGGCGTCAAAAGATACGCTTTATCGTTATGCCGTCGGCCGGTTAGTGCTGTGGGTGCCGTCCGACTCGCCACTGGACTTATCGAAACTCGGCATGAAAGCTTTGCTCGACCCATCGGTCAAGAAGATTTCGGTCGCGAATCCCGCGACCGCGCCATACGGCCGCGCAGCCGAAGCGGCGCTGCGGCACTTCGGAATTTACGATCGGGTTTCGAGCCGCCTTGTCGTGGGAGAAAACGTGTCGCAGGCGGCGCAGTTCGTGGAATCGGGCAACGCCCAGGCGGGACTGATAGCGCTCTCCCATGCGCTCGCCCCTGCAATGAAAGACAAGGGGCGCTATTGGACGGTTCCGCTCGATGCCTATCCCACGCTGAACCAGGGGGCCGTCGTGCTCTCGAAATCAAAACATCAGGATGCGGCCCGCAGGTTCCTGGAATTCTTGCGCAGCCCCGAGGCCACCGCCCTGCTCACCACGTACGGTTTCAGCCTGCCTGCGGAGAAGAATTCCCATGGAGATAGAGTGAAATGAATTGGGAAGCGTTCTGGTTGACCGTCCATCTCGCAGCCATCGTCTCGACGCTGCTGATCGTGATCGGAATCCCCATCGCCTACTGGCTGACTTACTCGCGCTGGCGCTGGAAATTTCTGGTCGAGGCCGCGGTCGCGCTTCCTATCGTCCTGCCGCCGACGGTGCTTGGTTTTTATGTCCTGGTGGCGCTTGGTTCGCGGAGCCCGCTTGGCCGCTGGTGGGAGTCGCTCACCGGCCACACTCTGGCCTTCACTTTCGAAGGGCTGGTGATCGGGTCGTTGTTATACAGTCTGCCATTCGCCGTGCAGCCATTCGCCACGTCATTCGGCGCGGTCGACCGCCAACTGCTTCGCGCCTCGGCATCGCTTGGCCATTCGCCGCTGCAAACTTTTCGCCGCATCGTGCTTCCCCTCTCAAAAGCCGGGCTGGTCACGGGATTTGCGCTCAGCTTCGCGCACACGCTGGGCGAGTTTGGAGTTGTGCTCATGGTGGGAGGCAACATTCCCGGCGTAACGCGCACCATCTCGATTGATATTTACGATCAGGTGCAGACGGCGAATTATTCCAGCGCGAATCAGACGGCCCTGCTGCTGCTGATCATCTCATTCCTTGTGTTGTCGATTGTGTACGGCGCAAACCGGCGTCCATGGGCGGTGGGTCCATGGAGGTAATAGGGACAGCTCCCGCGCCACCAGCCGCACTACAAGCAGCGACAACGACAAAGACACAGCCAATCTCCGCCGACGTCGAAGTTCGCATCCGCAAACGCTTTCCTAATCCCGAGGGCAGTTTCAACCTGAACGTCCACTTCCGCGCGCTGGCCGGCTTCACGATTCTGTTCGGCGCCTCGGGCGCGGGAAAAACCACGCTGCTCGATTGCATTGCCGGGCTCGCCGATCCAGACGAAGGGCGCATCGCCGTTGGCGGCGAAGACTTATACGACTCGGAGAAGAAGCGGAACGTCGCGGCCTGGAAGCGGCGCATCGGTTATGTGCATCAAGACCTGGCGCTCTTCCCTCACCTGACCGCGGAGCAAAACGTCGCCTACGGTCTCCGCACACTGAGCGCGGCCGAGCGACAAAAGCGCAGCCGCGAGATGCTTGAGGCGTTCCGCATCGATCACCTGCGCGACCGGCGACCAGCGCAAATCTCCGGAGGTGAGCGCCAGCGCGTCGCCCTGGCGCGCGCCCTGGTGACCGAACCACGCGCCTTGCTGCTCGATGAGCCACTGGCTGCGCTGGACCGTCCCACGAAGTCGTCTCTAGTCGGCGATCTGCGTCGGTGGAACCAGCATCACCGCGTCCCAATTCTCTTCGTCACTCACAATGGCGAGGAAGTGTTCGCCCTCGGCGACGAAGTCATTGTGCTTGACGCCGGAATAATCGTGGCCCAAGGGCAGCCGCATGAAGTGATGCGGGCTCCGCGGCTGGAAACCGTCGCTCACCTCTCAGGATTCGAAAACATTTTCGACTCTACGGTGCTGGCGCTGCACGAAGCTCGCGGCACCATGGCCTGTCGCCTGGGAAACGGCGAGGTAGAGCTAGAAACGCCGCTGGTTCGGGCCGAGATTGGCTCGCACCTGCGCGTGGGCGTTCGCGCCGGCGATCTGCTGCTGGCAACGGAGCACCCGCACGGGCTAAGCGCGCGCAACGTTTTGCCGGGAACGATTCGGCGGCTCGAGCAGAGAGACGTGATCGTCTCGGCAATGGTGGATTGCGGCGGCACGGGGTTCGAGGTGCACCTAACGCTGGCGGCGCGCGACGCTCTCCAACTGGGCCCCGGCAAGAGCGTCTGGGTCGTGGTCAAGACGCATTCGTGCCACCTGATGGGGCTGTGAAAACGATTGCTGTAAGACGTGTGGAAGCGGGGCTCTGCCCCGCTTGGACGGCGCGAAGCCCCGTCCCCACACGAGGCTACCTTGCCACCGCGATCACCGCGATCCACTGCCCGTTCCGCTCTTTGCGATAGGCAATCGTTCCGCCAAGACGTTGGGCAATCTCCTCGGGCAGTAAGTCGCGATGGTAGCCGAAGAATTTTTCCTTGACGCGCCGCCAAGCATCCCAGTTCTCGAAAAGCGTATGCGCCGGCTGGTACTTCGTGGAGAAAACCAGAGCCACGTCAAAGCGGTCGCGCGCCCTGGCAGCCACGTCAATCTGAGAGGCTGAGAAGTCCTCGATGCGCACGACACGGAAAGGCTGACTGGCGTTGGCATTGGCATTAACATAGCCGAGCCATGGCCGCGTAAGTTCGTCCGACGCGGGCCATGCGGTGAGAACGCGCTCACCGGAATATCGCATCGCCAGGAAACGGCTGGCTTCCGCATGCATCACGATATAGTCGCGATAAGCTAGATTGTCTTCGAGAGTAAAGCCATACGGCGGATTGCTGAACAATCCCGCGACAAATGCAATTGCGACCGCTCCCACAATCAATTTCCAATACCGCACGCGCCGCCAGAGAGTCGCGACCAACGCCAGAATCACAAGCGGGACGACTGGCAACATGTAGCGAGCCAGCACCGCTCCGCCCACGAACGACATAAACGCCAGGTAAGCAAGCACCACGGCAAGAAATGCCGCCTGCATCCAGAATGGAATTCGCGGCCGCGCCACTGCGTTCTCCGTCTTTCCCTCTAACTGGGCCGGACGAAGCATGGCCAGCACTCCCGCCAGAGTGAGCAGATACAGACCGAAATATCCGAAGAGTTGCCAGAGCCGCATTCCCAGAGCCAGCGGGACGCGCAGCGGATTGAGCGTAGCGGCAACGTTGTAGCGAAAGAATTCGGGGTTGCCCAACAGGAAACCGGTCTTCGCGTAGTGGTAGGCGTACCAGCCCGCCAGCGGCACGACAGTAAGCAGCAGATAAAGCGCGTGCGTGCGTCTGCCCTCAGGTGGAAGAATTTCTTTCCAGCGAATTTCTTTCGAGCTTTCTTTGGAAAGTGGCCGAATGAAATAACCGAGCACCTCCCAACCCAAAACCGCCAGCGGAGCCAGGATCGCAGTTTCTTTCGCCAACGCCGCCAGTGAGAACCAGACGACTTCCTTCCACGGCCGGTCTTCGATATACGCGGCCAGCGCCCAGAACGTAAATCCAGCGGCCGGCAAGTCAACCTGCGCCATCGAACTCTGCGTGAAGTACACCGGATAAATCGCCACCAACGCAGTCGTCGCCCACGCCACCGGCAGATTGGCGGCGATTCGCGAAAGTCGAAATAATCCCAGCAGCGAGAACGCACTCAGCGCCAACATGGCTGTGCGCGTGACCAGAGTGGAGTATCCGAAGACGCGCCAGGCCAGCGCCAGCCACGCCATCACCAGCGGAGGATGCGCATTCGAGAGCGTGGACTGCGGAATGAGCGCCCCGGTCAGAAATAAATCGCGCGCAGCCGGAATGTAATAGCCAGCCTCATCCCAGAAATAAGGAAGGCGCAGAAGTGGCGCATGCAGAAGCATCAATCCTGTAAAGAACAGCGCGAACAGAAAAAACTGCTGCACCCACGCGGAAGATTGCGGCCGAGAAGGTTTTTTCAGATCGGACTGCGCCGCCGGCCGCACAGCCTTCATGGCACAGAACATCAACATCAATGAACGGTGCATCAGTGAACGGGTCCACCTGGGGCGCGCGGATCAAGTTTGATCTCGCCAAACGCGGCTTCGTAGTTCGTCACGTTCTGTTGCATGAGCGCCATGAGCGCCTTGGCCTGTTGCGGGCTGATATAAATCCCCTGAAAGTTTCGCAACTCCACCTGCGTCTCCGAGCTTTGCTGCATCGTCCCGAAAACCAGGAAGAAATCCCAGACATTCACCCGGATCTGCACGCTGTTGGAGTAGGTCTCGCGATAATCGGGGGTTTGTACGAACTTCACATTCGGTTGGTTCGCTGTAATCATATTTCGCAGTGTAACCCGTGAGCGGAGCACAGAGCAAAAATCACGCGAGATCTTTCAAGTACACCTGGAGTCAAGTACACCTGGAGCGAATTAACTCTCCTTTAACACTGCCGCAACATTGCTGCAACACAGTCCCTCTACTGTCAGATGGGGACTCAGCAAGCTGCAGAAAGGTTCGGTTTCGTATCAGGGCATCGCTTTAGCGATGCCGCAGGATCTTCGAGATCAGACGCCCCTTTAGGGGCTGCCGACTCTTTCTAAGCGAAGCACTCCGAGAGCGCGTGAGGCTCTCCTTCCGATCATGGATCCTTTGCAAACGGCAGACAAACCGCGTTACCCCGCTCTGATCTACGTGGTGGAAGACGATCCGGATGTGTCTCGCCTGATCGAATACAGCCTGCAAACCGCCGGTTACGAGGTCTCCACATTTTTCTCCGGGGCGCCGGTAGTTCCCCGGGCGGCCATGGCACAACCGGCGCTGTTTCTTCTCGATATTATGTTGCCCGGAATCAGCGGCTTCGATCTCTGCCGCCAAATCCGCCAACACGAACAACTGGGTGAGACCCCCGTCATTTTTCTTTCCGCCAGAACTCAGGAACCGGACCGCCTGCAGGCGTTCGACGTCGGCGGCGACGGATACATCACCAAGCCCTTCAGTCCGCGTGAGTTGATTGCGCGCGTCCGCAACATTCTCCGCGTTCAGCCCGAGGCCCGCAGTCGCGAGATTATTCAATTGGGAGATTTGGAAATTGATGTCGCTTCGATGACCGTGCGCGTCGAGGGCAGAACCGTACTCACCACGGTCCGCGAGTTCCGGCTCCTCGAATATCTGGCCCGGCACCGGGGACGAGTCTTTACCCGCGACCAACTCCTCGACGCGGTGTGGAAAGAAGGGACGTTTGTGACCCCGCGCTCCATTGACGTCTTTGTGCGCCGTCTGCGGGAGAAGATCGAACCCGATCCACGCCATCCCCGCTATCTGAAAACGCTGCGCGGAATCGGCTACCGCTTCGAAGCCGGGCGCTGACAGCGCCCACCTACTTGCGCTGTTCGAGTTTGACCGAAGCCGTAACCGGCTGCCCATCGCGCAGCACCTTGACCTCGACCACATCGCCCACTTTGCTGCGGCGCAGGGCATCCGTGAAGTCGTAAAGATTCTTGATCGGTTTATCGCCGAACTGCACCAGGATATCTCCCGCCTTCAGTCCCGCCTTCGCCGCGGGCGATCCTGGTCTCACATCGGAGAACTTGACGCCGTTTTCCACCTCGCCGAAATCCGGAATCGATCCGAAGTATGGACCGTAGCCACTGCCTCCCGGCCCGCCCGCCGGCCTGTCTTCCGCGACCACAATAAAAGCCGGGCGCTCCTCCGCATCCGCCAACTGTTCGCCGGTCGCCGCGACCACGGCAAGTAACCGCGTCGCCGACACTGGATCGATCTTCTCCCAGGTGTCCGAAGGCTTGTGATAATCCGAGTGCAGCCCGGAGAAGAAAAACAGCACCGGAATTTTCTTCGCCACAAACGACGTATGGTCGCTCGAGGAATATCCCCCCGGCGAATACTCGATCTTGAATCCCGATTTCTCCGAAGCCAGTTCGACCACAGCCTTCAGCGTCGAGCCGGTCCCAACGCCTCCTATGTAAACTTTCTGATCCTTGATGCGGCCGATCATGTCCATGTTCAGCATGGCCACGGCTTTATCCAGCGGACGCGTCGGCTCCCTCACCCACGCGGCTGAACCCAGCAACCCGAGTTCTTCGCCAGCAAAGGACGCGAACAGAATTCCCCGCCGCAACTGGCCTTTCTGTGGCGCCAGCAACCGCGCCAACTCCAGCACTCCCGCCGTGCCCGATGCGTTGTCGTCCGCTCCCGGATGAATCTGCCCGATCTGCGAAGGCGCAAGAGAATCGAAATTGCCGCGTCCCAGGTGATCGTAGTGCGCGCCGATAATCACGTATTCGTCGGTCCTGCCCGGCAAATAAGCCAGCACATTGTTCACGGTGGCCCGTGTGGTTTCGATGCTGACGGTCAGCGAAGCAGTCTGGTTTTCCGCCAGCGCAAACGATGCGGGCTTCGACGAAACATTGATCTGCTCCTGCAATTCGGCGAGCGATTTGCCCGCCCCCTTGAGCCACCCCTCGGCCACGTCATTCTTGACCTGAAGAAAAATGATCCCGGCATTTTCCGGCCCGCTCACGCTGCCGAATCGCGTAAGCAGGTCTTCTTCGCCGTCTCCCAGCTTTCCGTTCACCAGCACGAGCGCCTTGGCGCCGTGGTTCCGGGCGTTGATGGCTTTGGTCACCAACTGGGAATGCTGCGTCATGCCCTGATTGCCGCCCTTCTCGCCGAACGAAGGAGGCTCATAGCGCAAAACCACGACAATCTTGTCCTTGACGTCGATCCCGGCGTAATCATCGTAATGAAACTCGTCGGCCGAAATGCCGTAGCCGGCGAACACCAGCGGCCCGTGCGCCGATCCCGAAGCGGAAAAACTGAACGGAACAAAATCCTGTTTAGCTTTCAACTCCCGCTTCTCGGCCCCGGTCAGCACCGCGAAACTGTTCTTCCCCTTCAACTGCGCGCCCGTGATCACCGTGAAAGGCTGCAAATACGAATTTGTGCCCGCCGGTTCGAGCCCCAGGCTCTTGTATCGCTTCTCGATCAGATGCTCGGCCCGGGTCAACCCTTTCGAGCCAGCGCCACGCCCCTCCATGGCAGGCGCGCTCAGCGCCTTGATGTCATCCAGAAAGCGATGGGGATCGGCGGAAGGAATTGCCGGCGGCGGCGCCGCCAGCGACAAAAATGTAAGCGCCAGCAGGGTGAGGAGAATGGCGACGGTCTTCGTCGCGATGTTTTTCGTCGCAACGCCCATCGCGTTACGCACCCAAATTTGACGACAGTAGTGAGCTCTGGAGTTCTGCATGATCACGCAAATCGTAGGTGGCACGAAGACTCGTGTCAAATATCGGAACGCCCGAACCCGGTCCCCCTCCCCACAGATCCATGAACGAAGCCGCTCTATGCTCCCTGAGATGATGTCCCTCTGTCTCGCCTGCTATCCTAGAAGCCTTCGTGCTGTGAGGAGATTCATGAAAATCAAGCCATCCGCATTGGTGTTCGCATTGGTGTTCGCAGTGCTGTTGGCGTTTTCCGCCGCGGCCCAGCCCCCTTCTCATTTCGACGGCCAGGCCTGGTGGAATCACATCAAATTCCTCGCCGACGACAAACTGGAAGGCCGCGACACCGGCAGCCGTGGCGAGCGTGAAGCGCAAAAATACGCCGTCGAGCAACTCCAACGCGCCGGCGCAGAACCCGCGGGAGCAAACGGCTTCTACCAGCCCGTCAAGTTCGTCTCCCGCCAGATCGTCGAAAAAGATTGCAGCCTCATCCTCATCCGCAGGGACAAAGACAAACGCGAACCGCTCACGCTGGGTGAAGATGCCATCATTAACACACGCATCATGCCCGCGCCCGAGGTCGAAGCGCCGCTCGTTTTCGCCGGCTATGGCCTTAAAGTCCCGGAGAAGAATTATGACGACTTCGCCGGCATCGACGTCCGCGGCAAGATCATCGTCATTCTTGCCGGATCGCCCTCCGAAATTCCGGGCGCGCTCGCTTCGCATTACCAGACTGCGGCCGAGCGCTGGAAAGTGCTGCGCGCCGCCGGCGCCGTTGGCATCGTTTCTTTGATCAACCCCGCCGCCATGGATATCCCGTGGTCCCGCATGGCGCTCAACCGCGCCCATCCCACCATGGATCTCGACTATCCCGAGTTCAACGAAACCGAAGGCGAAAAGCTCGCTGTCACCGTGAATCCCGCCAGCGCGGGAAAATTTCTGGCCGGCTCCGGCCATACCTTCGAAGAAATCGCCGCGCTCGGTAAAGATCGCAAACCGCTGCCACACTTTCCGCTCGCCGTTTCGCTCGCCGCGAAAACGAAAGTTCAACTCATGAAAATTGAGTCGGCCAACCTCGTTGCCAAACTCCCCGGCAGCGATCCCGCTCTAAAAGATGAATACGTCGTGCTCTCCGCCCACCTCGATCACATCGGAATCGGCGAGCCCATCAACGGCGACCGCATTTACAACGGAGCCATGGATAACGGCTCCGGCAGCGCCCTCGTCCTGGACATGGCTGCGAGCTTCCAGAAGAATCCAGAAAGATTGCGCCGCTCGATTCTCCTGGTGTTAGTGACCGGAGAAGAAAAGGGACTGCTCGGCTCGAAGTATTTCGCCGCGCATCCGACGGTCGCGCCCAGGTCCATTGTCGCCGACGTCAACGTCGACATGTTCTTGCCCATCGTGCCTCTGAAGCTTCTCACCGTGCTCGGACTCGACGACTCCGATCTGGGCGATCGCGTACGCGAGATCGCACAATCGCTCGGCGTTCGAGTTCAGCCCGATCCCGAGCCGCTGCGCAATCTTTTCGTCCGCAGCGATCAGTACAACTTTGTCCGACACGGTATACCCTCGCTGATCATGAGCGTCGCTCCCGAACCCGGCTCGCCCGAGATAAACATATTCAAAGACTGGCTCACCCAGCGCTATCACGCGCCATCGGACGACGTGGACCAGCCGGTCGACCTCGCCGCCGCCGCGAAATACGAAGAGATCGTCAGAGCCTTACTCATCAACATCGCCAACGGCGACCACCGCCCCGAGTGGAAGCCAGATAGTTTCTTCCGGAGATACGCGGGACCTGTCAATATTGGACAATAAATTCCGTAGAGACGGGGCTTGCCCCGTCTCAGCTTTTAAGACGCGGCATCGTCTTTTAGGACGCGGCACCTTCTTAATCGCGAGTGCTTCGTATCAGGGCATCGCTTTAGCGATCCATTAGTCGTCGAAATCAGCCGCCCCTTTAGGGGCTGGGCACCGAAATAAGACGCGGCCAGCCGCGTCTCTACATTGGAGGGAAGATTTGAACGACTATCTCTTATCCGTGCTGCTCGGAATCGTCGAAGGCCTCACTGAGTTCCTGCCCGTCAGTTCCACCGCCCATCTCCGCATTTCCGAAGTCTTGCTCAACGTGCCGCTGGACAGCGGCTATTGGAAGATGTACTCGATCGTCATCCAGCTCGGCGCGATCCTGGTTCTGCCAATTTATTTCCGCCAACACATTGCCAAGCTCATCTCGACATTTCCCCAAGGCGAAAAGAAAGACTGCGACTACCTGACCCATCCGCTGAGCCTGGTCATGATCGCCTTCGTCGTAACCGCGATCCCGTCTTTTCTGCTGACCAAGGTGATCGGCAAGAACCTCGAGAGTCTTTACGTGATAGGCACTGCCCTGCTGCTTGGCGGCATCGTGATGTGGATCATCGACGCCATGAAAGCGCCCTGGGAAAAGGCCGGCCCGGGAGCCGCCGGTTCGCCAATTCACACCTGGAAAATGGACGACATCCACGGCGGCCAAGCGGTCTGGATCGGCGCCTGCCAGATTCTCTCCGCGGTTTTCCCCGGCACCTCGCGCTCCATGTCCACGATTGCCGCCGGACAACTAATGGGAATGTCACGCCCCGCCGCGCTCGAATTCTCCTTCTTCCTCTCCATACCCACCATGACAGTGGCGACGCTTTACACCCTCTTCAAATCGCTTTCCGGCAAAGATGAAAATCCCATAGGCGTCGCCCAAATCACCCCTCACCAGTGGGTCATCCTCGCCATCGGCTTCGTCGTCTCCTTCATAGTCGCCTACGGAGCCGTCGCCTGGTTCATGGGCTACGTCCGCAAGCGCGGCTTCGCACCGTTTGCCATGTATCGCATCGTGATTGGAATCGCGGTGTTGGCCTGGGCTACGGGATTCATCGGACACTATTAAAGTCTAGCAGGCTGCGGAAGAACTCTGATTCGAGCGGGTTTTGGGAAGGGCGCGACTTCAGTCGTGCCGATAAATCGTTGAAAATCGTTTGCGCTTCAGCGCCGGGTCGCGAAACGATTACAGATGTAAGCCCCGGAAGGACGACCCAGTCCTCACCCACACTCTTTAGCAGTCCGTGGTATAAGTCTGATTCGTATCAGGGCACGCCTTCAGGCGTGCCGCAAGTGCCATGTTATGAATGCGCCTTTAGGCGCTGGTTCTTGGCGCCAGAGTTTCACCACAGGCAGTTAGGGGCTGGGCGGCTAAGTCAGCCTCTTAGACAATGACAAGCGCGAAACGGCAGGTTACAATCTCGCTCAGAAGGGGCGAGGGCACCACCCATGAGCATCAGCATCCATCCGGAACTGGAAACTAAGCTGCGCGCCCGAGCCCAAGCCGAGGGCCTGACCGTCGAAGCTTACCTGGAGCGCCTTGTACGCGCTGAACAAAGCGCCGAGGATGAACTGACGGCGCTGGCTCTCGAGGGACTCGATTCCGGCGATCCGATCGATCCTGGCCCCGGTTATTGGGAAGCCAAGCATCAAGAGCTCAATGCACGCCTTCGAGGCACAAGCGGGCAGTGAACGCTGGGTATGTCCTTCGCCCGAAGGCAGACCAAGACCTCCGCCGGCAGGCATACTACCTCGCCACCGAAGCAAGCCCCGAAACGGGCCATCGCTTTCTCGTGGCTGCTCACGAGACCTTTGCCTTGCTCTCGACTCAACCCCGGATGGGTCGGCGTGTTCGCGTCCGACACCCCAGATTGGCATCTCTGCGGCTGTTTAGAATTTCCGGTTTTGAAAAGATGCTCGTGCTCTATCTACCCCTTTCATCTGGGGTCGAGATTGTTCGGATAGTTCACGGCTCGCGGGACCTTGTAGCGTTTCTGCTGCGCGAAAAACTGTAGATGTCTCATGAGCGACCGTTTGGGATAGTCGCAAACTCCTGATTGCTACCGTTGGCCGCTGCAGTTGCTCGGGGTTGAAGCATATCAAGCTTGCAACGCCAGAAGACCTGACAAGTCCAGTCCCCGCCGGACTCAGCGCCACTCCAGTCCCATGTTGTCATCGGTTATGATCAGACGGTTCTGCAGCCGGCTGCGAAGCTGATCGTTGTTTTCCACTGAATTGAAATTGCGTCCAGTCGAGTCCTCGGGGATGCCTACAATCTCGTCCAGTTTCTTAAGTTGTATTGGATCGTTTGCATCGATGACATGCTTTCCATCGATGACATAGTTCAACAAGACCGCTCTCCATCTCACGCGATCGAACACAAGCGGAGAATCGCTCACCGCCACGGAGTTCACCAAACGCAGAGCATAGGGGTACACCGTCAATGCGGTCGCGATCGCATCTTCCGATCCGGTAGTGTTATAGAAAAGTACACCGCCCGGCTTGAGGTTCGCGCGCGCGATCTGCAAAAACTCAACCGAAAGCAAATTGCTGATGTGGTTTCGCCAGTAGAAACTAGTGTTCATCATGATCGCATCGAACTTTGCCTGCGGATTCCGCACCAACCATCTGCGCCCATCGTCGATCACGATGTGTACTTTAGGATTGTGCAGGAGAGTCGCTACGCTTGGGTGCTCTGGAATGAGCTTTACATACGCTGGATTGATCTCGACGACGGTTAGGCTTTCGACTTGCGGATGATTGGCCACAACCTGCGCCCATGAGCCCGATCCAAGCCCGATCATCAGGACTCGATGCGGCGCAGGATGAAATGCGCTGAGCCCATACGGACGGATGATGATATTCACGTCATGCAGCAGGTCAACGTTGAATCGGCCATCGTATACACCGCCTCCGAACAAGGTACCATCGGGAGTGACGCCGATCGTGCCGCTGCGATTTTCGATGACTTCCTGAAAGTGCGAAGCTGGATACTTATTCTTGAAGAATAAGCGATCGTACAACGTGCCAAACAGCGGCCGAGCGACCACCATCATGAGCAACATCGCTACCACAGGAAGTGCAAATCCGAGTTTCCATCGAACCGGTGGGCGAGCAGAAACCCCAAACACTACCGCGGCCAAGAAAGCGCCTCCGAGCAGAAGAAGTATTGATATCTGGTACGTGGACAAATAGTCCATCAAAATGTAGCCCACTACCAGTGCTCCCAATGTCGAGCCAACAATGTTTGCCGCCTACAGGTAGCTCAGTGACGCGCCTGCCCGCCCCGCCGGATTGACGGCAACATAGGCGACAAGGGGAAAAGTTGCCCCGAAAAAGCTTGCGCCGCCGCAAACTAACAGCAAGATGATCGAACCGGGCCATCGGTTTCCGAGGCTGTCGGGAGACGTTGCCTTGAGAGCCAAGGCAGAAAGCGGACTTACGGCAAATGCAACCATGGCGGAAGCAAAGATCACCGCACTCAACGTGCCTACCGCATTTTCCCGTTGGTGACTTTGCGAGTATCGCTCGACCCGCCTTGATCCAATAGCGAGGCCGAATAGATAAGCACCCAGCAACGATGCGAATGCACCTGCCGTATCACCCGAACCGAACGCCAGCAAGCGGTACCAGATGATCTCGTAGGAAAGCGCCGCGAAACCCGAGAATGCCGCGCAGCCCAGAGCAAGAGAATATGGCAGCGGGCTATGGGAACTGCAGGCAATGACCTCCGATGCACAATCGGGTTCATCCTTCTGCGGCCGTCGCCAATGAAGATCGTAGACCAGGGCGCCGGTCGCTACCAATACATTCACCGCAGCAGCAAACCGGACAGAACCCGACTGCCCCAAGTACCGCATCAACCAATCTGCTGCCAGAAAGCACGCTAAACCGGATCCCAGGCAGTTCGCGAAATAAAGGCCTCCAACCGAAGACCCGACGTTCTGCGATGAGCGCACCGAGTATTCCACCAGGAGCGGCAAAGTAGCTCCCATGAGCAGCGTCGATAGTACAATCGCTAAGAAACCGGCCAGGCCTGTTTCCAAAGGCGACCTTCCCGCTGTGAATTCGGCAATACGATGAAAGAGCTTCAGCGAGACGATTCCAAGAATCCCCGTGAACAACTCGGCAATGGCAAATAGCTTGACTGGCGCGAGCCGTCTGCTATTCGAAAACCCTCCCCCCACTAAACTCCCGAGTCCCAGGCCCAGCATGAAACCGCTGACCACGATCGTGACCGACTCAATATTGAGTCCATAGATGGCGAACAACGCTCTTTGCCAGACGATCTGATAAATAAGCGCCGGAAATCCGGAGCAGAAAAATAGGAAGTAAATCCAAGCAATGTGTCGGCTGCTGTTTTTCCTATAGATCAAGGGACAGTCTGGGGAGCCGTCAGGAAGAAAATCGAGCTCCATTCGCCTCTATCTTAGCCGCTAAACGCTCAAACACTCCGCACCGAATGGGGCTACCTCACGCGGTTGGTGAAGCATCGCCATAACGCTCATTGACAGGGGTTCTGAGTGTTAACGCTGCTAACGACAGTCATCGCGAACTTCGCCGAGTTTCAGCGTATATTCGTGCGGGCGGACTTAAATCAGATCCGGCAGCAAGGAACTCTCTCATGGTGGGTGCGCGGGTCAGCATTCATCGTGTTTGCTATTGGCTGGGTTGAGAGGCGCGACTTCTGGCCGGTCATGGCTGCGGGGCTCTGCTGCACCGTTCTCAGCCTCGTCGTAGATGACCGCTACAATAATCGAAGCGTAGCCATCAATGTTCGCAGTGACTGGAACTGGCCGTTTTGGACTGTCACAGCCCTTTCGACACCTACGTTGGCAGCGGTTGTAATCATGGCTTCCGCGCTTGTCTGGGGCCCCACTGATTGGGTTTGGGTGCTGCCCATACTGCTTTATTTCTATATCCCCGTTGCTTTGGTTCTCTCCGCCATCGTTGCTGGTCTGACTCAGCATTCGATGAGGCCCGAACGGCGCAGAAAGACGTGGCAGGCACTCGCCCTTGCTTTATCCGCCGTCCCGCTCACACTCGTCCTGTTGTGGCTTGCCTCGCAACGGGCCGAATCATCTCTGAGGCACTGACTGGCGAAACATCGCGATTACACTAACAACCCGTGCAAGTGTTCCGCCCGTACCCAACTCGGCACCCCGCCCCGTTTCCCGCATTGCCCGAACCCCTGCTTCTTGTCATAATTATCAAGCTCTGGCCACGTAACGGTGCTGTGGGTGAGTTTTGCCCCGGCAACGCCGTCGCTGCCCCATGACATTTTTCTCCAACATTTTTGCGCCATCCAGGAACCGCCGTCTGAACGAACTCGTCGGACTCCTCTTGTGCGTCTCCGCCCTCCTCCTTTTTCTCGCGCTAGCCTCCTATTCGCCGCTCGATCCCTCGCTGAACAGCGCCTCCATCCTCACCAGATCGCACGCTGCCCGCAACTGGATCGGCATCTTCGGGGCCTATCTTTCCGACCTCATCCTGCAATTCTGGGGAGTGGGATCGTTTCTGCTGCCCATCTTCATGGGCATGCTCGGCGTGCGGTGGTTCCGTTCGCGAGCCGTGCAAACTCCGGTCGCGAAGACTCTCGGCGTGATCTGGCTCCTCATGTTCGTGCCCGCTCTGCTCGCCATCCTGCCCGGGCACGTCCGCTGGATGGGGGCCATCCCCATCGAAGGCCTCGCCGGCCGCATCGTCGGCGACGTCTTAATCCGTTATCTAAACGTTGCCGGCGCATACATTGTCTGCACAACTGTTCTAGCCACCGCCCTCTACCTCACCACCGCCTTCTCTTTCTCGGCAATTGAACTCTGGGCGCCCACCCGCTTCGCCTTCGTCCTGGCGCTCAGAGATCGCTTTAAAGACTGGCAGGATGAGCGCGAGCGCGAGCGTCAACAAAAGGAACTGGAAAAGCGCCGCGCCGAAAAACCAACCGTCACGGCACAACTCGTGCCCGCGCGTCCCCCCGTGCCACGATCCGAGGCAGCGCGCCCCGATGCCCCCACAAGCACGGGCGTCGCCCGCACCGGCATCGAACGCATGGCCGAGGAGGGAGGCGACGCCGCCATCAATCCCCCGGCGCAAGATTCGCACGGTGGCTCTGCCGAAATCGAAGTCGAAGTCACCGACCGCGCCGACGCTGAGCAGCGGCCGAAAACGATCCTCCCCAAAATCGCGGGCAGTTACAAGCTGCCGCCGTCGAGCCTGCTGCACCGTCCCGACGAGCAGCAATCGGTCCACGAGGACGAACTGAAAATCGTCGCCCAGGTTCTGACCGCGAAGTACGCGGAGTTTGAAGTCTTCGGCCAAGTCACGCAGATCAACCCCGGCCCGGTCGTCACCACCTTCGAATTCAAACCCGAGGCCGGCATCAAGTACAGCCGCATCATCAGCCTCACCGACGATCTCTGCCTGGCCCTGCGCGCCGAAAGCATCCTCATCGAACGCATGCC
>JBEKFN010000036.1:0-17691 GCA_050013295.1 Terriglobales bacterium | reverse complement strand
GATTTTAAGTCCCGTGCGTCTGCCAGTTTCGCCATCCGGGCTGGCAGGTAAGCTATTGAAAACAGTGTATCAGTTCACCACGCGTACCTGAGCAGGTAACGCGATCGTGACCGAGTTGAGTCACAAACGGCTTTTTCTCCGCTTCGGTTTGCATCTTCCGCGCCGCCTCGCGCATATCGCCTTCGGAGACGATGTTGTATCGGTCGAAGACACTCCGCGTCTTGTGGCCCGTCACGCACATGGCAACTCGCTCTGAGATTCCCGAGCGCACCATCGGTCACGGCCAGGTAGTCTTTCAGTCGGGACGAAATCCGCTCGTCCATGAGGTCTCGAATCTGATCCAATGACAGGTCGGTGGTCACCACGGTTGGCCGGCAGTCGTTGCCGTGGCGGTCCAAAACGTCGAGTAGGATTCTTCGTTCGTGGTCGCTCAAACTGCCCGCTCCGATTGAACTGAACTTGCTGGGTTGAACGAGGGCGCCGAATGCGAACGCGGCCGTCCTGTGCGAAGCGCTCAAGCAACTGGACGCCTTGTTGCAGCATGCGATCCCAGGTGTCGTTGCCCGAGTAGGTCAGGCTCATGTCCTTGCACACGCCCCACTGCTTTGATCACATGCAATCTAATTTCTCGTTGCCCCTTCGTTTTGGGCACGGCTGTAGAGGGCAAGCTCAGGATTCTGACGGCAGGCAAGAGGGCATTCTGATGTGATTTGCGCGTTGTCTTAGGTGGGATTACTGGGTCACTCCATATCAGGTAAGAGTAGCCGACCAACCGCTCGGAGGGTTGATGAGCGGGCGCTTTCAAGGTTAAAGGTTCTTACAATCCTGTCCTGGCTGCGGGCTTTCCGGGCGCCGATGATGGCCCGCTGGCAATCTCCAGCCCCGCCTTGCGCAAACCGTCAATCAGCTGTTCCACGTACTCGGGAGCAAACCACTTCTCATAATGCTTGCGTACCTTCGCGGCGACGTCGGGCCGCAATTTGAGCAGGTCCTGCAGGGCTTTTCCGGCCGCATCCCGTTCTCCGAGCTGCCCGAAGGCGGCTGCCAGCATCATGTGCGCACCGTAGTGGCCCGGCAGATTGACCTTGAGAGCGAAACCCAGTGCGGCACGGTAGTCCCCCTGGCGGTACGAGTTGTAGAAGTCGGCAAACCAGTACCATCCGGGATGATTGGGATTGAGCTGTTTGGCGCGCCCCGCCAGCGCCAGGCCGCGCTCCCAGTCGCCCGCGTAGTTCAGCAGCGCACCTAACATAGCCATGGAGTTGCCGTCCATGGGGTTAAGAGCAACGGACCGCTCCGCCGCATTGCGGAAGCTTTGGAATTCCTTTTGGAAGAAGAACGCGTGGGCCAGGCTGAAATGGGCCAAATGATTGGATGGCGCTGCCTCGACGGCACGCCGCGCGGCGTTTAACCCGCTCGTCAGGGAATCAGCCTGAAGGTTGAATCCTTGTCCGTACTCCTGTACGCACAGTAACGCCAGCATAGCCCAGGCATCGGCATAAGACGGCGCCTTCCGCACCGCCAATTCCAGGCCAGACCACGCAGCGGCCAGATCTTCGGGGGTGATCCGTTCCAAGTAGCCGAAGCTGCGCAGCACCGCCTCGTAGGGGCTCAACTGCTCGGGAGCGAGGCTGCGCACAGCCTCAATCATGCTCCGGGGCAGAACCCCGTTCATATCGGCAACGGTTGAAACAATCCTCGGAACCAAGTCATCCTGCAGCGCGAAAATGTCCTCCGGGATGAAGGCGCGTTCATAGTTCTCGGCCCAAAGATGAGCGCCGGAGAGTGCGTCGACGAGCTGAACCGCGAGGCGCAGCTTGGTTCCGGCCTGGCGAAGGCTTCCTTCCATGACGTAGCGAGCGCCCAGTTCTTTGCCGGCAGAGCGGACGTCAACTGCATCGTGAGCGTAGCGCGCCGTCGAACTCCGCGCGATCACCCTTAGGTAGGAGAATCGCGACAGGCCTGTAACGATGTCCTCGGTCAGCCCCTCGGCCAGAGCCGTGAGATCAGCGTTGCCGCCGCTGTATTTGAATGGCAGCACAGCGACCCAGAAGCCTTCCTCGGCGCGGGCCGCGCCCGAGTCAGCGGTGGGCACGGCACGCGATGTCGGGGTCGTTGCCGGGGCCACCTTCTGTGATGTCTGTCGCGACAGATCGCGGAACTCATTGCTGACGTCGCGTGCCGTCTGCAGCCGGTGACGCGGATCCTTCTCCAGACAGCGGCGGATGATGCGCGCCAGATCGCTGGGCAGATCGGATCGCACGTCTGTGACAGAGGGTGGATTATCCCGCAGAATCGCGGAGACCAACTCAGCCGAAGAATTCCCCTCAAAGGGACGCCGTCCCGTCGCCATCTCGTGGAGCACGACGCCCAGCGAGAAAATGTCGGTGCGATGGTCGAGCGGGCGGCCCGATGCCTGTTCCGGAGACATGTAGGCTGGCGTCCCCATCACCACGCCCACTTGCGTTTGGCTGGCTGAGGTCATCGTGGCGTCGCCAAGGCTGCCTCCGCGAACATCTTTTGCTAGTCCAAAGTCCAGCACCTTGACGCGGCCTTCGTTCGAGACCATGACATTGGCGGGCTTCAAGTCGCGATGCACGATGCCTTTTTCATGCGCGGCCGCCAGCGCGTCGCCCAGCGCACTGGCAATCTCGACGATCTGCTCGACCGGGAGCCCGCCTGCCGGAATAAGGCGGTCGAGTGGCTGCCCTTCGACGAGTTGCATCGTCAGGAAGTGAACGCCGTCGGATTCCTCCACCGAGTGGATGGTGACGATGTTCGGATGGTCGAGTTGGGCGAGAGCTTTGGCCTCACGGCGAAAGCGCGCGAGCCTCTCCGGATCGTGAGCCATTTCGGCGGGCAACACCTTGAGTGCTACGTCGCGGCCGAGTTTTGTGTCGGTGGCGCGATACACCTCACCCATGCCACCCGCGCCTAACGGTGATTGGATTTCATACGGGCCGAGTTTTGTCCCAGGAGCGAGGGCCATGAGTGGCAGCGATTATAACCTTGGCACCGTTTGCACAGTATCTTTAGGCCTCAGGTGGACGATGATTTGTTGCGCGGACAAGTGAATTCCAACTGGCTATTGTTTCACAATGTCGAGAACGCGAATGGGTGTAAAATATTGCCCGCAAAAAGGAGATTCCGGATGAAGTCACTATTCGGGGCAGTTTTCACGCGCAACTGCCTCTTCGCTTTAACACTTGTCACCCTTGCGATGACCGCAACCCCTTCTGCCTGTGCCCAGAGCGATGGGACCACGACCGGCGGCAATGTACATTCCGTGCAAGTAATGGACGCGGTACACAGGTTCTACCAGGCCTACAACGATCATGACGCCAGCTTGTGGGAGCAGGCGCTGGCGCCCTCCTACGTTGGGCACGTCAACGGTCAGACGATCCCGAGCCGCGAGGTCGGCAAGGGATTCGTCGCGGCGCTGCTGACCGCGTTTCCGGACATCCACTACTCGATCGAGGACGCGCTGCAGGTGGGCGATCGCGCCGCCGTGCGCTGGTCGGCCACCGCGACCCACACTGGAAACCTCTTCGGGTTGGCGCCCACGCAGAAGAAGGTCAGCCTGATCGGCATGACGATCTTCCGCGTCCAGAATGGACAAGTAGCCGAACTCTGGGACGTCTGGGACGAGGCCGGGTTGATGAAGCAGCTCGGGGCGGCTAAGTAACGGAGGCGATGCAGGTCGAGATCGCTTCGCGGAATAGAGGAATCTTTCAAACTGGAGCCACGACAATAGCCGCCGCCTTCGCGCAGCCTGTGCAGCAAGCATTCGCAGTTGTCCAAGATCTCGCCAAACAATGGTCAGTATTCGCACAGCTGTTTAGTGGTTGTTTGACGTAATCAGGCGTGGGTGTTGAAAAACTCCTTCCCGCGAAATTCGAAGACAAGATCGCGTCAGGATGACCTAGGAACGCTCTTGACTTCTCTTCTTTTTCTGGGACAATAGGCTTCCCCGAACATCGGACTTCTGAGGCTTCGCATGGTTAAGTCACTGCTGTCGGTGTTGCTGTCTCTTCTGCTGGCTGCAACGCCCGCGTTTGCGTCTCCAACCGATAGTCAAACGGCCGGAGAAGTGAAGGCGCTTATTCCTGCCGCTTGGCGAAATTCGCAGCCGGTAAAGGTCAAAGACAGTCTCGAATGGAATGATCTGCTGCAAACTGGCGACCGAGGACGTTTGCGGGCCGGGCTCACCGACGGCTCCATTCTCAGTCTCGGCTCCAACGGCGCACTCAAGGTAATTAAGCACGATGCCGTATCGCAGCAAACTTCGATGTCTTTGAGCTATGGCCAGTTGCGCAGCCAGGTGGTCAAGATTACGCAGCCGGACGGCAAATACGAAGTCAGGACGCCAAACGCAGTGATCGGCGTCATCGGCACCGACTTCTACGTAGGTTATGAAAACGATCTCACCACGGTGGTTTGTTACGTCGGCAAAGTCTCCGTAACTGCGTTGGGTTCGGCGAAGGTTGTGAGAAAGTCCGAGCAGGCAAGCTCCGACCAATCGCTAGTCACTTTATCGCCAGGGCAGTTGGTCGTGATCGGAATGAAGGCCCCGGCTGAGGGATTTCCTCCCGAGTCCGAAGTAATTCGCGCTTCGATGCAAGACACAAATGTCAACCCTCGTCCTGTGTTTATTGCTCAACCAAAAGTCTGGATACCGATTGTGGGTGTTGTAGCAGGCGGTATTGCTACGGGCATCGTGCTGACTCGCGGGAGTGGGCCCTCTGCTATACCTCCTCCAGTTGTCTGTAATGCCGTTCCCAGGGCACGGTCGCAGTCGCAGTGCCAATGATGCAGCTACAGCGCGGTGAACCAGCACTTCAGCGCTGGGAAAAGTGGGAAGAATGACCTAAGTCCCGGAGGGACGACCGAGTGCTTACGATTGTTGCGCAACCCAAACCCTGGCGGACACTCTTAATAGTCTCCCTCATGCTCGTAACCGCAGGATGCACCCGCAAGCCGGGACCAGCCTCTACCTTAAAGCCGACCGCGCTTGGCGCCGCATTGGTAGAGTCGAGTGGAGGCAAGCAGATCGGCGCAACCGGCATGGTGCTCGCTCAACCCCTGGTCGTGCAGGTCAACGACGAGCAGGGAGCAGCTGTCACCGGAGCATTGGTCGAGTTCAGCGGCCCCGCAGGAGTCAGCTTTGACCCTCCGAGCGGGCTCACTGATTCCAGCGGACAGCTCAGCACCAACGTCGCTCTCGGCAGCACGGCGGGCCGGTATCAACTCACCGCGCACACATCGACGAAAGCGCAGAAGTCGGTCGACTTGAAGATCGAAGAAATCGCGCTGGGATATCAAGAGCAGGTGGGATTCCAGCTCGACAACAAGTATTGCGCTCGCTGCCACGATCCGGAGTCCACGCCGGAGCGCGTTTCCAATTACGACAATCTGGAGACCAAGCCGCACCCATTTACCGAGGGCGACACACTCAACAAAATGAGCGATGCCGAACTGACAGCCATCATCAGCCACGGCGGACCCGCGCTCAACAAATCCGCACTGATGCCGCCGTACGGCTATACTCTGAGCAAGACAGAGATCGAGGCGCTGATTTCGTACATCCGCTTGATCTCCGATCCTCCCTATCATGCCTCCGGAATGGTGTATGCACAAAAGTAGGGCCGGTCGGCTCGGCCTTATTCCGTTCGTGCTCAGCCTGAGCGTTTTCAGTCTCGTCGTTTTTTGTTTGATCGTTCTTAGTTTGATCGCGGCCAGCGCCGCGCTCGCTCAAGTTGTATCGCCGGCGGAAATCAAAGACTCCGCGTTGCGTGCCCTGCAGCAGCAATACATGGACGACCTGAGCCGGGCCGCCGAAGACATTCTGGCGACCCACTTCGATTATCCCTTTTATCTCAGCCGCAAACTCGACCTCGACCAGGCACAGCAACAGATCGCGGATCAGTCGTCCATTCGCTTCGACACCTATAACGGAAAGACCGTGCTCGCGATCACGGGCAACTACTATGCCGCTTACTCCGCGCAAAAGATCAGTCCCGGACAGCGGGCGCGAAGCACTTTTCTCAACGTGGTGATGCCCATCCTGAAAGCCGCAGTTCCGCGCTTTCAAAACAACCAGCATGTGCAAGGTTTCGCGGTGGAGATTTCGCATCACATTATGGGCAAAGTGATGGGAGTGTCGATGGAGCGCCCGGAAAACCTAATGGTCTTCCTGCCCCGGAACGGCGCTCTCAAGCTGCTTGTTGCAAAAGATCAGACCGCACAGCAGGCAGCGCTGCTACAGGGCGAGATATTTCTCAACGCGCAACCCATCTCAATCTGGCTTAACGATGCGGTGCTCCCACCGGCTGTTGATGCGAATGCTGTTTCCAATTTCAATTTCAATCCCAATCCCAATTCCAATCCCAATGACCACGCCGATGAAACTTCCGCCACCGTCAAATCGGATCCAACTCAAACCGGAGCCGAAATCGTTTCGGGGACCAACGCCAACCGACCGCCGCCAAGCACCGCCTCTGCTCCGCTGAGCCCGTTGAAACCGAAAGAACCGCCCGCGCCCCCGCCCCGCGATACCTCGACGCAGGCGCTGTCTGCAGTGCAACTCTCCAACCAGCCGGTGGTCGATCAGATCGTAAAAGAGCTGGAGTCGCAGGCCCACTTCGTTGCCTACGCGCCGCCGAAATTCGTGGCTTTCCGTCAGGGAATCTATCTCGAGCTCTCTCTGAATTCAACTTTGCCGGTGTCTGCCGCGGGATCGCGCTACAAGCTGGCAGCCACGGCTTTCGACGACCACGTTGCCCACCTCATCCGTCCGCTGTTGGCTTACTTCAAAGATGCGCAAGAGTTTGACGGGATCGGTTTCAGCACCACCATCCATTTTGCCGGCAAGTCAGCCGCCAGCACCTCCGAAGCCGTGGAATTCTTCTTCCCGCTTTCCTCTCTGCGCTGCTACGAGAAGTACGATTGCACCGGCCAGCAACTTCTGGACGCTGGAACCGTACTGATCAATGGCGAACGTGTGGCCCTCGATCTGCAAATCGCCGAGGGCGGCTCCAGCCACTGAAATGCTTTAAGAGGGCTCAATTTCGCTTCCTCTGGGGCGAATCAGCAACTGCAATAGGATTACAAGCACGTGTGATCGGGATCACAGAACCTCCCCCCTCAAAAAGTTCAGTATATGAGAGTTTGTAGATGCAGAGCTGTAGATGTATTCTCGTTCAGTTGAGCCAACTGCCAACTAAAACTCGAATGGAGCTTAAAGATGAAGAGAATTGACGTCGCAGTGTTTGCCGTCGTAGCAGCATTGGCTGTCATCCTAGCCCTCCCCCCATCGGCGCATGCGCAGGACGCCGCGGCACTTTACAAATCGAAATGTGCGATGTGCCACGGCCCTGATGGAAAGAAAGCGGCGGGCCACGATCTCACAGCTGCCGCCGCGCAAAAACAATCGGATGCCGATCTAGATGCCGTCATTACGAACGGCAAGCCCCCCAAGATGCCCAAGTATGGTGATAAGTTGAAGCCGGAAGAGATTAAGGGCCTGGTGGCTTACATCCGGACGCTGAAGTAGTTCTGGCCGGTTCTTGCCATCAAGATTAGGGAGATTATCCAGCGCGACGGATGATCCGGCGGCGAAGCTTGGAGTGTGCCTACACGGCGGCGCACATAAGAAAGGAGACTAGCGGTTTCAAATGACTCTGCGAGAACGCATCCGAGACTGGGCGCAGCCAATCTATTATCTGGGGCAGAATCCCATTACGCTGACGGGCGCGGTGGTCACGACGAGCACGGCACTCACCACCATCGCCTTCTGGTTCTATGACGTCTTCTTGCCGGGGCCGCCGCATCCTTATATTGGCCTTCTGGTCTTTCTGATCCTCCCGGGCATTTTTGTACTCAGCTTGCTGCTGATCCCACTCGGCATCTGGCTCAGGCGGCGAAGTCTGCTCGCGAGCGGGGAACTGCCAGAGATTTTCCCCGCCATCGACCTGGGACAGCCCGTGGTGCGGCGCACCTTGGAGTACGTGGCCGCGGCAACCGTGCTCAACCTGCTCCTTGTTGGGACTGCATCGTACCAAGGCGTGCAGTACATGGATTCGACGGAGTTCTGCGGGCAGACTTGTCACACCGTGATGGATCCCGAGTTTACGGCCTATCAAAATTCTCCCCACTCACGGGTGGAGTGTGTCGCGTGCCACATCGGACCGGGCGCGTCGTGGTTTGTGCGATCGAAGCTTTCCGGTCTGCGGCAGGTCTTCGCGGTAACCTTCCACACTTATTCGCGTCCCATTCCTTCGCCTGTAAAGTACCTCCGCCCGGCGCGCGAGACCTGTGAGCAATGTCACTGGCCGCAGCGCTTTACCGGAGGCAAGTTCCTGGTGAATACCAGCTACAAGGACGACGAAAAAAACACACCGCAGAAGGACGTCTTGCTGCTGAAAGTGGGCGGAGGCACTTGGCGGGGTTCGGTCGGCATCCACGGGCGCCACCTCGCCGACAACGCGCGCATCCGCTACATTTCGACCGACGCCGAGCGGCAGACGATCCCGGCCGTGTTTTACACCGACGATACGGGAAAGACCACCGAATTCATTTCCAGCGATGCCAAGGCTACGAAAGAACAATTGGACAAGGGAGAGCATCGCGTGATGGATTGCGTCGATTGCCACAACCGGCCCACGCATGCCTTCGACTTGCCCGACAACGCGGTGGACAAGCAAATGTCGATCGGCCTCATTAGCCCGGATCTCCCCTACATCAGGAAAAAGGCGGTAGAGGTTCTCAAGCTGGATTATCCCACCCGCGATGTGGCACAGCAGCGCATCACTGGCGAACTCAACAATTTCTATCGCACCAATTACCCGCAGATTTACGCGACGCGGCGCACACTGGTGGAGCAATCGGTCAAGGAGGTGGCAGCGATCTACCTGCGCAACGTCTTCCCAGACATGCGTCTGACCTGGGGCACTCACCCAAATAATCTTGGGCACAACGATTCGCCCGGCTGCTTCCGCTGCCACGACGGCAGTCATACCAGTGCCGATGGCCAGACCATCACCAACGATTGTTCCGCGTGCCATGACGTTCTAGCATCAGGGGAAGAAAATCCCAAGGTTCTGTCCGACCTGGGAATGAAGTAAGCATTGCCGGAAGTTGGTTTCATGAATCGGTTCCGGGTAGGGCACGGCTTAACAGCTTGGAGAATACAGCCCCGGAGGGGCGAACTAACTTAGCCCAGCGCTTCAGCGCTGGGAAAAGTGGGAAGAATGACCTAAGTCCCGGAGGGACGACCCAGTTCTCGCGCACGCGCCCCCGAGGGACGTGCCTTCCGAGTTGCAAGGCATTTATAAGACCAGCCCGAAAGTTTGACATGGCTGAAACAAAAATGGCTGAAACAAGAAATGTGCGAAGGAAGTGGCGTGCGGGTCTGAGAATTATCCTTGCGACGCTCGTCGCCACGGCTTTCTCCCTGCTGTTTGCGGCATGGCCCGCCCGCGCCGCCGACCAGCCCGGAGCGGAATGTCTCGCGTGCCACGGCGACAAGAGCATGAGCACAACGCGAGCCGGCAAAACCGTTTCGCTATACGTGGACGGGAAGAAATTTGCGATTTCCGTTCACGGCAGCTTGGGGTGCACGGGCTGCCACGCCGACCTGGAAGGAAAGGATTTTCCGCACGAGAAGCCTGCGCCGGTAAAGTGCGGCACATGCCACTCGACCGAGCAGGAGCAACATGCCCGCTCGCTCCACGGCAAGGCGGTTGCGCGCGGCGATCCGCTGGCGCCCCGCTGTGTGAATTGTCACGGAAACCACGACATCGTTCCGGTGAAGGACCCCCGGTCGGCGGTGGCGCCAATGAAAGTGCCCTTCATTTGCGGCCAGTGCCATCGCGAAGGAACTGCGGTTTCGCGCAATCGCGAGATTGCCCAGAACAATATTTTGGAGAACTACTCCGAGAGCATCCACGGCGAGGCGTTGCTGAAGAAGGGACTGGCAGTGGCCCCGACCTGTGCCACTTGCCACACCGCGCACTCGATCTTGCCCCATACCGACCCCGCTTCCTCGATCAATCGCCGGAATATTGCCGCCACCTGCACCAAATGCCACACCCAAATCGAAGCGGTCCACCGCAAGACCATTCGTGGAGAGCTTTGGGAAAAACAGGCCAACGTCCTGCCCTCCTGCCCAGACTGCCATCAGCCCCATAAGATCCGGAACGTCTTCTATGAACTGGGTATGGCCAACGCGGACTGCCTGCGTTGCCACGCCTACGAGAAACTGCGGCGCGCGCGCGACGGGCAATCCATGTACGTCAGCGTAGGCGAGGTGAGCCATTCGCGCCACAACAAGGTTGCCTGCAGCCAGTGCCACTCGGAAGTAAACGCCTCCCGCGTGCGGGCTTGCGAGACCATCACCCACGCCGTGGACTGCACCGCTTGCCACGATGAAATTGGCAAGCAGTACGTGGCCAGCATCCACGGACAGCAGGTTGCCAAGCACGATCCGAATGCCCCGATCTGCAAGGAATGCCATGGCACGCATGCCATCCTTGGCAAACAAGACCCGCAGTCGGCGACCTTCGCGACCAACGTTCCCGGGCTTTGCGCGCGCTGTCACCGCGAGGGCCAGAAGGCTGCCGTGCGCTATACCGGGACCCAGCACGAAATCATCACCAACTACACGGAGAGCATTCACGGAACTCTGCTCAAGAACGGCCTGACGGTGACCGCGACCTGCACCAGTTGCCACACCGCTCATCACATCCTTCCCCGAAGCGATCCGGCATCGAGCGTGAACGCAAACAACGTGCCGGACACGTGTGGCCAGTGCCATCACGGCATCGAGGATCAGTTTGAGAACAGCATCCATGCCAAGCGAGTGAGCGGATACAGCAAGCCACTCCCGGTTTGCAACGATTGCCACACGGCTCATTCCATTCATCGCACGGATGAGAACAGCTTCCGGCTGACCGTGATGGGGACGTGCGGACGCTGCCACGAGGAGATCGCCAAGACCTATTTTGATACCTATCACGGGAAGGTCTCGAAGTTGGGATACACGAAAGCGGCGAAGTGCTATGACTGCCATGGAGCTCACGACGTCCTCAAGGTGACGGATCCACGCTCGCACCTCAGCCGGGCCAACGTGGCGGCTACCTGCGGCAAGTGCCATGCGGGCGCGACCCGGCGCTTCGCCGGATACCTGACCCACGCCACTCACCACGACCCGAAAAAGTACCCGTTCCTCTTCTACACCTTCTGGGGCATGACCACGCTGCTCCTGGTGACCTTCGTGGTCGGTGGCGCCCATACGCTGCTCTGGCTGCCCCGAGCTTTCCAGATGCGCCAGGAGTTGCGCGCCGCGGAAGCGAAACTCGCGGCCATGCCCGAAACTCACGCCGCCAAGGAAAGCACCAAGGAGCACCCCGATGCCTAAGGGCGAAGTTCCGGAACGCCAGTTCGTCCGCTTTAGCCGGTTGCAGCGCATCCTGCACATCTGCATGATCGTGAGCTTCATGTGCCTGGCGCTGACGGGGTTGACCCTGAAGTTCTCCTACACAAAATGGGCTGCGGTGCTTTCTCATCTGCTCGGAGGCTTCGAAAGCGCGGGCAACCTTCACCGCAGTGCCGCCCTGGTGATGTTCGGAGTTTTCATTACCCACTTGGTGGACCTGTACCGGCAGAAGAAAAGGGAGCACGGTTCGTGGCTCGCGCTGCTGTTTGGACCGGGCAGCATGATGCCGAACCGCCGGGACCTAACGGAGTTCGTGGGCACGCTGAAGTGGTTTGTGGGCCTGGGCGAGCGGCCTGCCTATGGCCGCTGGACGTACTGGGAAAAATTCGACTATTTCGCGGTGTTTTGGGGAATCGCGGTAATCGGTACTACCGGCCTAACGCTGTGGTTTCCGGTGCTCTTCACGCGCTTTTTGCCGGGATCGTTCCTCAACGTCGCCACCATCATTCACAGCGACGAGGCGCTCCTCGCCACGGGCTTCATCTTTACCGTCCATTTCTTCAATACCCATCTGCGCCCCGAAAAGTTTCCCATGGATATCACGGTATTCACCGGGCGCATGCCGCTGGAAGAATTAGAAAGAGACAAGCCCAGAGAGTATGAAGCCCTAGTCGCCAGCGGGCAACTGGAAGAACACATGGAGGAGGCGTATCAACCAATAGTCACCCGCACGATTCGAGCCTTCGCCTGGGCAGCGCTGACCGTGGGATTCTTCATTGTGCTGTGGATCATCTATGCCATGTTGTTCGCATACCGCTAGATCCGATTTGCGGTTGACTGGTTTGCAGCTTAATTTTTGCACTTGAATTAACGAGAAGGGTCTGGAAATGCGCGCAACTCGGGTTGCTTTGATTTACCTGGCTGTGATTTTGACTTCGGCCGTGGCATTCGCTGCGGCCGCCGCAGACCAGGAATGTCTGGCCTGCCACGGCGAAGCCGGAATGAAGTCCGCCGCCGGGAAAAGCATTTCCATCGATCCTGCCAAGCATGCCGCCAGCGCCCACGGAGTTCTCGGCTGCAAGGATTGCCACACCACCATCAAAGAGTTCCCGCATCCCGCCAAAATCGCCAAAGTGCAATGCGCCACCTGCCATGCGGACGAGGCCAAAGCCTTCCCCGCCAGCGCCCACTCCGTCCTCGGAGAATCCGCGTGCGCAACCTGTCACGGCAGCGTGCACGACCTGACCACGGCGGAAAACCTGATTCCCGGAAAGTGCACGGAGTGTCACGCGGACGAAGTGAAAGACCTCGCCTCCAGCATTCATGGCCAGGTCGCGAAACACGGCGACCACGACGCCCCCAAATGCGTCTCCTGTCACGGTCCCATCCATGCTGTGAAAGCCTCCAGCGAAGCCGACTCGACCGTGGCCCGCAAGAATCTAGCGGATACCTGTGCCAAGTGCCACAGCGATGCCGGCTTTTTGTCGCGGCACAACATTCCCGTGGCGCATCCGGTGGCTTCCTACAAGGCCAGCGTTCACGGGCGCGCAGTCGCGCTCGGCAAGGAGGCCGCAACCTGTTCCAGTTGTCATGGCAGTCACGGTATCTATCCCGCCACCGATGAGCGATCCAAGGTCAATCACTGGAAAGTGCCCGAGACCTGCGGCCAATGCCACAAAGAAATCGCCCGCGAGTTCAACGAGAGTGTCCACGGCGTAGCGGTCAAATCCGGCGTGCGGGATGCCCCCGTTTGCATCGACTGCCACGGCGAGCACCTGATCATGGACCCAAGCAACCCGGCCTCGCCCTTGAATGCCGAGAATGTCTCCGCCCAGACCTGCGGCCGTTGCCACGGCGATCCCCGCCTCGCGCTGCGCTATGATTTGCCTGCGGATCGCCTGCCCTCCTACGCCGGCAGCTATCACGGCCTGGCGCTGCAAGAAGGAAAAGTGAGAGCGGCGAATTGCGCGTCGTGCCATGGCGTGCATTCCATTCTTCGCTCCAGCGACCCGCGCTCCACCGTCAATGCCGCCAACCTCCCGAAAACGTGCGGAGCATGTCACCAAGGCGTGGCCGAAGCCAAGTTCGCCATCGGTCCCATCCATGTCCAGACCGGCGCGGGCCCCAATAACCCGGTGGTGGAGTATATTCGCTGGACCTACCTGGTGCTGATCCCTGCGACGCTGGGCTTCATGCTGCTCCACAACCTGCTCGACTTTCTGGCCAAGCTAATTCGCCGCCGCCCGCGCAAGGAATCCGGCGAGATGGTGTTGCGCATGAACCTGTGGTTCCGCATCGCGCACTGGGGCATCATGGTGAGTTTCCCGACCCTGGTGTTCACCGGATTCGCCTTAAAGTATCCAGAGTTTTGGTGGTCCAAGCCGCTCCTGCTCTGGGAGTCCGCCGCCGGTTGGCGCGGCGGCCTGCACCGCACCGCAGCCGTAGTCATGCTCCTGGCCATCGCCTACCACTTCGTGCATCTGGCGCGGAACAAGCCCGATCGCGCTTTCCTGTGGGCCATGATCCCGACCATCAAGGACGCCACCGACATGCTGGACGTCTTCCGCTACAACCTCGGTCTCACCAAACAGGAGCCGAAGTTCGCGAAATTCAACTATGCGGAGAAGCTGGAATACTTGGCCTTCATGTGGGGGAGCGTTGTCATGGCCGTCTCCGGTTTCCTGCTGTGGTTCAACAATTTTGCCCTGCGCCATTATCCGAAATGGGTGACGGACGCGGCCACGGCCGTGCATTGGTATGAGGCGATCCTAGCCACCTTCTCCATCCTCATCTGGCACTTCTACATGGTGATCTTCGACCCCACGGTCTACCCCATGGATACCGCCTGGCTAAACGGCAAAATCCCAGCCGACCATTACCGCCATTCCCGCCCTGAGTATTTCCGAGCCCTGGAACGGGCCCACCAAGTCGAGCTACCCACCGAGCCTGCCGATTTCAGAGATGAGCATGTAGCAGGCGACACTTCACGCGACAAAGGACAAAGCTGAGGCTTGTGTAGAGCGGACACTCCTGTCCGCTGCTTTTGACTCTAATTCTTAATTATTGCCTGATAGTTACCAGATAGTACCGGTACCCCCCTCCCCCCCGGCCTCCTAGAATCATCGAGTTAGCGTCAATTTCCGGACTTGGTCTTTGAATCATAAGGAGTTATATCAAAGTATTCCGGAATAAGGACTTAGGACAGATCCCGTTCCTGTTCGTGTTTTCAATGAGCGCCGACAAGTGAGGCTGGGGCAGCTTCGAGGGGCGTCTTGATGACGGGCACACCTCTGTCCTGCCACAGGTCGATCACCATTGTCGCCGACGGGCGGTTGGAGGTCTGTGATGGTGCTCACTGGGCGTTTGTGATGAAAAAAAGTCAAAGGATCCGCCCAAGCGAAGCTTGGACGGCCACCCGCCCGCAAGTTCACAACAGCGGCAGTAACTTTGCTGCATCAAGCATCTGGCGTCCGAGAGGCGCGACAGCTACCTGTCTATTCGGCCCCTCACCGAAAAGGGCCAAAAGATTCAAATCAAGAAGAGTTCGTGCCGCGACTCGCTGCGCTGGGCTCATTTGATCGACCTTTGTGATTATTTTCCCCTGCGCAAAGCTGTCGAGTGCCCAGATATCGTGAGACGAAAGCCCTGCTAGTTCGGCCCGCGAGGACACTGACAACTGACCTTCTTTTTCCATTTTGTGCAGAACCAGTTCCACTCCCTTTGAACTCGCTTTGAGTTTGTGGATACGCCCAATCAGACTGCTGATTGCTTCACGAAAAAGGAACGCCAGCAAGAGAACCGCTACGGGCCAGCTGAGACGGAGAATTGCGGAGGGCCACCACGGGTCACTCATGCACCAAAGTTTAGCACTTCGATCAGCCCGTCAAAATGGCCTGAATCGCGAAACTGAGGTACACGGAGCTATTGACCGGGTCGCGAGTTGACCGCCCCTGACTTTGGCAGTGGCGCCCTTGCATCGGGCACAGTTTGTGGGCTGCCGGCCGCTCTCGCCGCTGCCAACAGGGCAGGAGGGAAAAGCTTCGTCATTAGGTCTGCCGGAAGTTCCACCTTGATACGTATCTGCTTCTTGGCTTCGATCCATGTCCAGATTCCGTGCTTCCACGCGATAGCTAGAATCGCTCTCTCGAGGCCAGCTTTCACCGGAGTGCCAATTGCTTGCGCCACTGCTGGGAAGACCGTTGCGGTTTGCTGATCTTCAGCGGCTAGCTTGCTAAGGGTCGCGAACAGCGGTCTGGCGATGTCCTTCGACCGCAGTCGAAAGCCTAACACCGGATTGAATCCCGCGATTGCGCTTACAGCAAGGTCGTATCGTGAATGAAGTTCATCCCAATTTGGAAGGAATACGTTAGCGATGGCGTAGAATTGCGGTCCGATCACATCAGCCGAGCCTGTTAATTTGGTCAGCTCTCTTCCAATCGCTTCAATGGCTAGAAGTCCATATCGAACCTCCAACAGATCGGCCATCGCCTTCCCCAGATGTCCGCGTCTCTCCTGCCTAGTAGACAACCTTCGATTGATCTCGCCAGCGATGAACCCACCTAGCGTGCCAGCGCCTAGTAACTGCCCTGCTTGGGAAAGAGTCCACATTGCTGTAATGCGCCTCCACGCTGACCTTCAACTTTACCGCATTCTCACCAACAGCAGATAGATGCTCAACGCGCGAAACGCTGCCAGCGGGGCTGTAATCGCAAAAGCGGGCATTCTTTGGGGGTTCGCTGCGGGTGGGCGTGCACGACCGAGTTTTACACTGCAGCAGCTTGTACAGTAGAGTTTGAAAGGCCGGGCGGGATTCGAACCCGCGTTTCCGCAGCGTGCCTGCAATTCCTTGGACTGGAGGGGGAGGCCCACCACGAACCAAGGGAGCATCACTTGCACTCCGGTGTCCTATCCTTTGGACGACCGACCTGGGTGCCAGCATAAGCCTTTGCTTGATGTACTCCCAGATATCAGAAGTTCATTGAAAACCGTTTCGTAACCTGTCGGCGGCTGGCCCGGCCCATCGCAGTCATTTGAACTCGCGAGGGTGCCCCGTCCAAGCTTTGCTTGGGCGGGCCTACGAGGCTGGATGCTTCCTTACCGTTAGAAAGTAAGCCTTCGACGAACACACCTGTTTGCAGAGGCGTTTCTAACCCGTACCCAAATCAGAAGTTATCGTCCGATCTCGTAACGTCACTGTTAATCAGGATGTCGTCAAGGGTCCCGGGGCAAGGCGACACTGTCTCGACAACCCGAATTCTTCTCACGCAGCGCTGTGAGTCTGGTCACAGCCAAGGGTGGGCCCAGTGAGGTTGAATATTGGCGGGCAATGGAATCGCTGATGGGAGCAGGTCTATATGCAGAACCATGGAAGTTGGGAAGACGCCTGTCACCGCACCACTCCACGGACTCGGTTGCGTGACGTCGCTACGAAGCCAGGCAGTGGAATCCCTGTGGCTGCGTGCGGCTGCACGGGAAGCTGTGACTAAACTGGATGTTCCCAAAGCGGGCCCAGCGAGGGCGAACGATGGAAAACGCGGTCGGTCTAGTCATGACGGGCGGCGGTGCTCGCGGCGCTTATCAAGCCGGTGTTCTCAAGCGCATTGGGGAGCTGAAACTCGCCCGCACACAGGGTAATCCTTTTCCGATCATCGGAGGCGCTTCCGCGGGAGCGATTAATGGCGCCGCTCTGGCCACAGGTTGCGGCGAGTTTGCTTTGGCAACCCAGCGTCTTGCAGAAGGTTGGGCGACTCTCCAGCCTTCCGACATCTTTCGCTGTGGTCTCTGGCCCCAGGCGCAAAATTCCCTAACCTGGATATTCGATCTCTCCTTTGGCGCGATTCTGGGGGGAGGCAATGCCCGATCGTTATTAGATGCCACTCCCTTACGCCATTTTCTCAGTAAGCACCTTGACTGCGACCGGATCCAGGAAAACATCAAGCGCGGGGACCTCTACGCTCTGGCGATTTCCGCGACCAACTATAACTCGGGAAGAAGCTATCTCTTCATCCAGGGAAAAAAGGGTCATCCGATGTGGAGGCGGATTAGGCTGGTGACGGTGGCGACCAAGATCACGGTCGACCACGTTTGCGCGTCCTCGGCTATTCCTATGGTTTTCCAGCCGGTAAAACTTAAAACCCCGCGTGGATTCGCCTTCTTCGGCGATGGTTGTGCGCGCCTGCAACAGCCTCTCAGCCCGGTGATCCGCCTGGGGGCGGAGAAGGTTTTCGCGATCGGCGTCCGCTGCGGAAATAAAGAAA
>JBEKFN010000035.1:0-17692 GCA_050013295.1 Terriglobales bacterium | reverse complement strand
ATCTCGCGGTAATCCATCTGCTGATACTTGTGCATGATGACCGCCACGCGCTGGCGCTCGGGCAGCGCGTTCACTTTGCTGCGGATGGCCGCCAGCCGCTCCCGCCTCAAGAGCTGCTCTTCCGCAGTGAGCGAATCGTCGGCCAGGTCGGGCGTCTTGCCCGTTTCCTGATCCGGCTCATCGAGGCGCAGGGTATTTTCCGGACGCTCGTGGCGCGTATCGCGCGCGTGGTTGACGGCCAGGTTGGTCGCGATGCGATACAGCCAAGTCGTGAACTTGGCGCTCGGCTCGTAACTGGTTCGCGAGCGGTACACGCGCAGAAATACTTCCTGCGCCAGTTCCTCGGCGGTCGACGGGTTGTGACACATGCGGTACATGAAGCCCACCATCGGCCGGCGATATTTCTGCACCAGGTAAGCGAAGGCGGACTCGTCGCCCGTCTTCACCCGCAGCATCACGTCGACGTCGGAAACGGCGTCGTCTGAACTGACGAGGGAATTTGCCATGGTAACGGGCGCAGACGTCGACGGCGGCGTTCCCGCAAAGTTCAGCAGCCCGCGATCCAGCCGTCCGCGATCAATGGCCACGCTGCTCACATCAGTGGAAACCCCGTTCGGGGGCGAAAGTTGCGCCTGTTTGGGAGCGGGAGGTCCGATGGAAGTGTTTTCCCGTGAATCAGTTACGGATCGAGCGTCGGGAATGTCGGAGGCCGCCATGAAGGGGTGATGGAATGAGGCTACCGGGAGCGGCGAAGGCGGTCAAGAGGGTGCTTGCACGCCGAAGGGCGGGCACGACACGCTACCTCAGTCACACAGGTTTCAACTACCACCGCGTGACCACGCCTCCCACAGCACGTCAAAAGAGCGACCCTCGAACACCGAAGCCAACCCGCTCCGATTGAACAAATCCCGTATGCGCTGTTTTGGATTGGCAATCTCCAGATCGCATTTTGTCCTTCTCGCATGCATATAAACACTAACCAGCGCCCCGAGACCGGCACTATCGACGTAGTCTACATTCGTCAGGTCTAACACGATGCGCTTGCCCTCGGCGGTCAGATCGCGGAGAGTGTTTTCCAGCGTAGCGGAGGTTTCCAGTGTAACCCGGCCCGTCGCCCGGACAGTCGTTTCTGAGTTGTTCTTCTCCGTTTCGAGTTTCAATTGGGGACCGCGAATAACCGGATTGGCAGCCATTGCAGACCTCCTTTTAGTTGCATTCGAAGTTTCATTCGAAATAAACCCGCGATGTGGGTTCGACTGAACTGAGTAAAGATATATCAAACCATCGCAAAGTCAAGCCGAAGTCACGCCATCTCGGGTCTTTCCTGAGCCCCAGCCTCTTCGGCGGTCAATAAGGGTCTCAGCAGCCGCCAGTGAATGAAGGGGCTATTGCAGCTTCACGTACTCGGCCTTGGCTTCTTTCAGGATGGGGATGTCGGCGCCGGCATTCTTCCAGCGCTTCGGCTTCTACGTGTTCGCCACGGGCCGGGAGTGGGCGGCAATTCAGCAAGATCGTGGATAGGGAACTTGTGTATAATGATGAACTTACCGCAGACAGTGGGCGCTTAACTCAGCGGTAGAGTGCCATCCTCACACGGTGGAAGTCGTAGGTTCAAATCCTACAGCGCCCACCAACGACATCCGCTTACCGCACAGCCGCTTCTGAGTGGCTGTTGTTTTTACCTTCAAAATCCCAGCCCGATGCGAACCTTTGCTGGGTAGATGGCTGGATTCGGTGTGGGATACCCATGCCGAAGATGACCGGGATGTCCTCAAGTTACTTTCGTACCGGCGCATGGCACGTAGGAGCCATTCACGAAGTTAAGCACAGAGACTAAGTTGGGATTGAGCAGTTTTCGGGGGAGGGCTGTTCAACGATAGCGCCCAACGACTCTTTGAGTCTGGGCGCTTTCGTTTTTGTCGGCCGCCGATCACCACTGATTAGACAAGACACAATTCCAGTTCCCTTCAAAGGACGGTCCACGGCCTCGTCCACGTAAGATTCGGCCAAATGCTCGCAGATATCCCTTTCCGATGGACAGACGCGCCAACATGGCCGTTGATGTTTTGAATGGGGCAGATGATATGGATGCAAAGAAAAACGACCCAGAGCAGGTTCTCTCTGGGTCGGATTCCTTCACACTAACTCACTAAGCTCAATACCAGCGTTCCATGATCTGAGGCTTAGGATTCCCTATAGAGTCTTTGCCGTGCTCGTTGCGTACATGCTTCAACATGGCGCCTGCGGCCTGCGTGCGACGGCTACCGAGCCTTTCATCGAACTCGTTGACGCGCTCAGTATGTGGGCAGTCATGGCAGACCAGGATCACGCCGCTCGCGTCTTTGTTGATCGTGTACATCACGCCGAGCATACCCGCTGCTCGTTCTGCCCGGTGTGATCGTCATCACTTTGCGGTTACCTTCGTTTTTTGAGGGGGAGGGTGCGTACCGAACGGTTCTTGCGAGTTATGTCATCCGAGTGGTCAAACTTCTCGCCTGTCCGATGCGGGGTGACCGGCGTGGCGTCCTCGCTGGCTCTACGAGCAATGTAGACGACCGTCGCGGTAGCCCTGTCGGGTCGTTTTCACAAGCGTTGGTGGAGTGGGTTTCGACCTGCGCCGGCTTGGGAACGGCAAGCAACTCTTGCAACCGTCTCTTAATCTGAGCCCCTTCTTCATAAGTTTGTTGGGCCGAGCGACGGCGGTGCTCTCTTATCGATGCAAACAATTGTGCTAGTGACATGGGGAGGGCCTTCCTTGTTCCGATCTTGCATCGCAGGGACTGCGATAGGACATAGCCTGACACGAGCAGGTGCCCTCTTCCGTGATGACCGTCACCGGAGACCGTGACGGCGAGCAAACACCGCCCGGTCGATCATCCAGTGCGCTTAGGGATAATGTCTCGCGATGGACGGCCTCACGGGGCTGACTCCAGAAGTAACCCGGTATTTCTTGCACGAAGCCGCAAATTCTGCCTGCTTTGAGATTCCACACGGGTCACAAAGAGTCCTTTTGGCAAGGACTTAGGGGCTTTGGCAATTGCGCTGCTCTATATCCCTTGGCGGGAAGGAGGAGCGCTTATGAAACGCAGAAAATCGCATCGGTTCGCGTGGGTTATTGTTCTGGCGTTGGTTTTGTTCCCCGCCAGCCGTGTCCACGCCCAAGAGAACGAGGTGTTGGGAGAAGTTGAGTTTGACGGGCAGACGAACGTGGAGAAAACCTCCGGTGTTTGGGTTGACGGGCAGTACGTCGGCTATGTAAAGGAACTCAAGGGATCGAAGAAGGTTCTGCTTTTGCCTGGTGAACACGTAATCAGCGTGCGGCAGAATGGGTACCAGGATTTTGTCCAGACGGTCGTTCTCCAGCCGGGGCAAACGCAAATCGTTCGAGTGACTATGGACAAGGCCGCTACCGGGCCAATGCCTGCCGACGATGAACTGGCCACGATTCGGATCGATGTGAATCCTTCCAGGGCCGCTGTGTTCGTGGACGAACATTTCGTCGGCCACGTCGGCGAGTTTGGAGGGTTGGGAAAATCCATGCTGGTAGTTCCCGGGGCACACCGGATCCGGATTGCACTTCCGGGCTATGAAACCTTCGAGAGCGATATCAACCCCCGGCCAAGGCAGAAGGTGGAAGTGAAGACCGATCTGGTCAAGAGCGAGATTCCGGTCGCCGAGCCATTACTGAAAGGCGAGACCAGCATGCCGTCGACTTCGGCGAGGCGGGATGCGGGAAGTTCACCGCAATGAGCAATGAAGTGAGGGAGTTTGTGCCTTGGGTCGTGGATCTTAGCGCGCCGGGCAGCCACAGGGAGCTTCTAGTCATCAAATAAGAATGCCGCCTTTCGTCAAACCGTTCGCGCGGATCATAGGCTCGGGGATCATAGACTCGGGGAGACTCGGGAGGCTGTGCATCCTACTGCTGTTTTGCCTCGGCAGCATTTCGCGCGCGCATGCGGGAGCGACGCTCTTTCTGGAAGAGCCGTATAGCTACGATGGCGCGTTGGCCGGAACTGGCCACGCGGCTGTGTATCTGAGCCGCGTTTGCTCTGTGTCTCCAGTAATCCTGCGTCCGTGTGCCGAGGGCGAATCCGGAGTGGTCCTGAGCCGGTACGACGGGATCGCGGGATACGATTGGATTGCGATCCCTCTCATTCCCTATCTGTATGCGGTTGACCGGCCGGAGGCGGTTCCGCTGTTCGCCGACGCCAAGCTGGTTGCTTTCCTCAGAGATCAATACCGTCGCGATTACCTGGAAGCGCTTGCTCCGGATCGCCCCGACGGCGGAACGCCCGAGGGAAACTGGTATGAGATGGCCGGAGCATCTTATGACCGGACAATCTATGGATTCGAGATTGAGACCAGCCCGGAACAAGATGCGCTGCTGATCTCCAAGTTCAACAGCCAGCCCAACCGCGAGCGCTATAACTTTGTGAAGAGAAACTGCGCCGATTTTGTGCGCGAGGTGATCGATTTTTATTACCCCCACGCGCTGCATCGCAGCCTGATTGGCGATCTCGGCGTCACGACTCCCAAGCAGATCGCGAAAATGCTTGCGAAATATAGCCGGCACCATCCTGAGTTACAAACCTCGGATTTCCTGGTGCCGCAGGTCCCGGGAACGATCCGCCGCAGCAAGCCCGTCCACGGAGTTTTGGAATCCGTGATGGCAGCCAAGAAATATATGCTGCCGCTGGTTGTGCTGCATCCCTACATCGGTGGCGGCGTGCTGGTCGAGTATTTTGGCCATCGACGCTTCGATCCGGCACGAAACGCACTCATAATGGATTCGGGCCGCCAGTTGGATGCGCCCATGACGCGCGATGAGCGTCTTCGCTACCAGAGTCGAATGGAGGAGCTGAGCCAAGCCTCCGTGGTTGATCCCCTGAACGAAGTAAAGACCAACGAGGGAAAGGCCAAGGAAGTGAAAAGCTGGGAGCGTTTGCAAGCGAGCGCCACGCCTGGGACCGACACTTCCGGGCAACCCGTCCTGCAGTTGCACATAGGGGATGATCGGGCTCAGGTGGGCATTTCGCGAGCCAACATCTTGAGCGTTTCCGACTCGCCGGAATTGGCCGCGAGACTCCTGGAGGCGCGACTCCGCCAGGAATTGCGGCCGGCCACAGCCCGCAAGACTTCGCCCAGCGACGTAGAAAAAGATCTGGCGCTGTTCCAGCAACTTCTCAAACTCCAGCCGCGAGACGTTGCCGTCACGCCGTCTTCCACGAATGACGACCGGGCTCAACCCAAGGCCAGCTCGCAGTAGCCTTCCCTTTTTTCGGGGCTCCTATTCACCGCAGACAATACGTTAAACATTCTTCATTGGTGCTGCGGGGGTAGTCGCGACTGGATCAGGGATTCCACCTGCGCCCAAACCCAGGGATCGCACTCGATTTCGGTGTGAGATTTCAAGAAGAGACGGTCGTACCACGGGTAGTGCTTGCATGGGATCGGATGGGCTTTGTAGTCGAAGCGAAAATTTCCGATGATGCGCGTGCGGGCTGGATCGGCAGCGCGGATCTGGCGTCGGCCGTGCAGAAAGCCATTCGGTTGATAGAAATTTGCGGCCTCGGCTACGTTGGCGGGAATCACCCTATCATTCTGGCCGGGCTTGGAGACACTGTCCACCTGAACGGTGAGCAGCACGGGAATGCCTTCTCTTTCCAGTTCTCGCGCTAGCGCAACCGCTTCCGAAGCGCCCCAGCTATGTCCGTATAGGATGATGCGGGCGTTCCGCTTCTCTTCGATCGAGAGTGTGCCGTCTCCGTCGGTGTCCAGCAATCGAACGATCTCGGCGTTAGCTTTTTCCCTGAGATGGTTCTCCAGAACCTCTACATGCACGCCCCGCGGATAATCCTGGCGCAGATGCGCAGCGACCTGGACCTCGCTGTGGGCCATGGCATCGTGCTTGACAAATCCGCCGACGAAACCGATGACGATGACCGGCGCCGTCGCAAAAGCATCGGTTGCACTGACCGGGCGTGCCGAATCGGCATGAGTGGCGGCAGCGATGAGGGAAAGGATAAGGGAAACACTACGGATTGAAGTGCGGATATAGGGACTCACAATCTAGTAAATCATAGCAACAAATCTTGCGCTCGAACCTCGGCTTGCGCGCCCTCTCAGCGGTGACCTTCCCGGCTCCGTTCCTTCTGAAATGCTAAGATTTCCGGCATGACCCTGCGCCGCAAACTTAAGAGAGTCACCCACCCTTTGGGAAGGCCCGTCCGCGGGCGTAAGGGCGAGCCCCATACCGCGGCGGAGTTGGTCATCATTACCGGCATGAGCGGGTCGGGGAAGGCTTCGGCGCTGAAGGCCTTCGAAGATCTTGGTTACTACTGCGTCGACAATCTGCCGGTGGAGCTGATTCCGCGCTTTGCCGAACTGGCATTGCAGTCGGGAGAGATTCCGCGCACGGCACTGGTGGTGGATGTGCGCGAGGGTTCGCAACTGGAAAAGCTGCCGGCGATTCTGAAGTCGGTGAAGCGTGCAATCGCGACGCGGGTAATTTATCTGGAAGCGAGCGATGCCGCGTTGCTGCGGCGCTTCAGCGAGACGCGGCGGCCGCATCCGCTGGGGACGGGCACGACGGTGCGGGCATCGCTCGGCGCCGAACGGCGGCACCTGCGGGCGATTCGCAAGATTGCTGACCTGGTCATCGACACTTCCAAGTTCAATGTTCATGAACTGCGGGCGCACTTGACCGACCGCTTCAAACAGCAGTCGGGGAGCCAGCAGACGATTCTGGTCTCGTGCGTGAGTTTCGGATACAAACACGGCGTACCGGACGATGCCGACCTGGTGTTTGATGTGCGCTTTCTGCCCAATCCTCATTTCGTGCCGGAGTTTCGTGGGCTGACGGGACGCGATCCTCGGGTCGCGAAATACATACGGTCGTTTCCGCAGACGCAGGAGTTCATTAATCGCATCTCCGAGTTGCTGATCTACCTGTTACCGCACTACATTCGCGAGGGCAAGAGCTACCTGACCATCAGCTTCGGATGCACCGGCGGACAGCACCGCTCGGTGATGATCGCCGAAGATGTAAGCAAGCGGCTGCGGAAAGCGGGATACAAAGTGAAGGTCGTGCATCGGGACAGCCCGAAATAGGCGCCCGACTGAAATTGTGTGGCGACGGGGCTCAGCCCCGTCCCAGCGTGGCCCTTCGGCTTCGCTCAGGGCAGGCTCCGCCTCGCTTCCACACAATCTCTACGGGGAATCACATGTAGAATTGAGCCTTACACGCATGGCAACCTCGACAGTGGCGGGCGCGAAGAGCGAAGGAACATCGGCCAAGCCCCGTTCACCTCGGCCAATCGCCCGCCTGTTGCGCTACGTGTTGCCGTACTGGTGGCAGTTTCTGGTCTCGGTGGCGCTGATGGCGATGGTCGGGCTGCTCGATGCGGGCCGACTTCTGTTGATCGGCCCGATTTTCGATCGCGTGTTGAATCCCGGCTCCCAGGAAAAGACCATCCCGTTGTTCAAGCTGCCGGGCAGCGAACGCTTTCTGAACCTCCAGCAACTGGTTCCGTCCCACTTTCACAACCCATGGACGGTGGTGGCGTTTGCACTGGTGGCAGCCACGGTGTTGAAGGGGATCTTCGACTACGCCGGAACCTACCTGGTGAACTACGCGGGTTTTGGGATGATCACGGACCTGCGGGATGATCTGTATAACGCAATCCTGCGGAGTTCGGCGGCGTTTTTCACGAAACACAGCACGGGCACGTTGCTCTCGACGACGGTCAACGATATCGAGAAGGTGCAATACGCGATGTCTTCCGTGCTGGCGGAATTCCTGCAGCAGTTTTTTACATTTGTGTTTACCGCGGCGGTGGTGGTTCGGCTGGGAGGAAAGCTGGCGTGGGTGTTGCTGCTGTTCGTTCCCGCGATTTTGTACTCCTCGAGAAAAATCGGGCGCCAAGTGCGGGGCACGACGCGAGGCGGACAGGACAAGCTGGCCGATATCCAGAACATTCTGCACGAAACCATTACCGGGAACAGGATCGTCAAGGCGTTTGGCATGGAGAACTGGGAGGTGGATCGCTTCCGCGCGGCGGCGCGGAGGTTGTTCCGGGCAAACCTTCGGCTGGTGGCAGCGTTCGCGATCAGTTCTCCGCTGATGGACATTCTGGGCTCGATCGCCATAGCCCTGCTGCTGCTGCTCGGACGCGACCAGATTATCAAGGGGATATTCACGCCCGGGATATTCCTTGGATTTATTATTGCGGTCTTCAAGTTGTACGACCCGGTCCGCAAGTGCGCTCAGTTCAACAACAATTTCCAGCAGGCGGTGGGAGCCTCGTCGGAAATTTTCCGTTTCATGGATATGGAAGACGAAGTGCGGGAAAAGCCGGGCGCGAAGCGAATGGGGAAGTTTGCGCGGGCGATCCGGTTTGCCGACGTGTCTTTCTCCTATTCCAGTGAAAACGCCGAGGATTCGCCGCTCGTGCTGCATGGTATCGATCTGGACGTGAAAGCAGGCGAAGTGCTGGCGGTGGTGGGGTCGAGCGGCGCGGGCAAGAGCACGCTGGTGCACCTGATCCCGCGCTTCTTTGACGTCAGCGGTGGGCGGATTCTGATTGACGACAACGATGTGCGCGATTTGACCCTGGAGTCGCTGCGCTCGCAGATCGGAATTGTCACGCAGGAGACGGTGTTGTTCAACGATACGGTGAGGAACAATATCGCCTACGGCCAGCCGCATGTATCGCAAAAGAAAGTGGAAGAAGCGGCGCGAGCGGCGCGCGCGTATGAATTCATTCGCGGGCTCCCTGAAGGGTACAACACCATGATTGGGGAACGCGGGGTGCGGCTTTCGGGCGGCGAGCGGCAGCGCATCGCGATTGCGCGGGCGATCCTGAAAAATGCGCCGATTCTGATTCTGGATGAGGCCACGTCGGCGCTGGACAGCGAGCAGGAATCGCTGGTGCAATCGGCGCTGCAAAATCTGATGAGCGGGCGTACTGTGTTTGTGATCGCGCACCGGCTCTCGACGGTGCGGCGCGCGAGTCGTATCGTGGTGCTAGAAAACGGCACGATCGCCGATATCGGCGCGCATGAAGAGCTGATGCAAAAGTTAGGCACGTACCGGCGGCTTTACGAATTGCAGTTTGCGGAAATGCCCACGTAGGGACAGCCGCCCTCGGCTGTCCAGCGGAACGCAGCTCCGCCAAGGTTTTTGATCCATCGGGAATTGCTGCCGCGCTTCGCGCGGGCGGACAGCCGAGGGCGGCTGTCCCTACGTGATTCTAGAATGAGCTTATGCCACTTCGCTCCATGACGGGATTCGCGCAGGTCAAAGGGCAGGTCGCTGCTCAGCTGGCGTTTGCGCTGTCGCTGAAGTCGGTGAACCATCGTTTTCTGGATCTTCACTTCCGGCTGCCGTCCGACACCGACTCGCTGGAGATGAAGCTGCGCCGGATTCTGAAAGAGAAACTGGCGCGCGGCCACGTGGAAGTGATCCTCAACCTGGATCGCTCGGGCCCGAACGGGGTCGCGCTCAACCGGCAACTGATTGCCGGCTACGTGGAGGCGTTCCGCGCGGCGGCCGATGAATTCGCGGTCGAGGGCGAACCCGATCTGAATGTGGTTCTGAGGATGCCGGGCGCGCTGGACTCCGGCGCCGAGAAATCGGGGGACGAACTGGAGAGCGCGGTGATGGCGCGAGTGGAGGAAGCGCTTTCCCGGCTGAATGAGATGCGCGAAGAAGAAGGCCGGAGCATTGGCACGGAGTTGCGCGCTCGCATGGCGAGTCTGGAAAAAGCTGCGGCGGGGGTGGAAGCCCATCGCAGCACCATTCTGCGCAGCTACTCGGAACGCCTGCAATCGCGCATGCACGAATTGCTCGGCGCACAGGTGGACAAGGAACGCATCCTGCAGGAAGTCGCAGTGCTGGTCGATCGCAGCGACATCCAGGAAGAACTGGTCCGGCTGAACGCGCATGTGAAGCATTTCCTCGGTTTGCTCGACCAGGGCGGCGAAGTGGGCAAGAAGATGGACTTCCTGCTGCAGGAAATGAATCGCGAAGCCAACACGATGCTTTCCAAGACCTCGGGCCTGGCGGGCGAGGCCTTGAAGGTTACCGAGATGGGCCTGCTGATGAAGTCGGAGATCGAGAAAGCGCGGGAGCAGGTGCAGAATCTGGAATGAGCATCGTCTATATTGTTTCCGCGCCTTCGGGTTCGGGCAAATCCACGCTGGTGAACGAACTGTTCAAGATGGTTCGTCACCTGGACTTCTCGATCTCGTACACCACGCGCCCGCCGCGCGGCAGCGAACAGAACGGCAAGGAATATTTCTTCGTCTCCAGGGAAAAATTTGAAGCCATGATTGCGGCCGATGAGTTTCTGGAGTACGCGGAAGTCTTCGGAAACTATTACGGTACGGCAAAGAGGTTTCTGCGCGAGGCCGAGGCGCGCGGCAACGACCTGCTGCTCGACATCGATGTGCAAGGGGCGAGTAAGATCAAAGAGAAGATCCCGGAGGCGGTGAGCATCTTTATTCTTCCACCGGACCGGGATAAGCTGGAATGGCGGTTGCGGAACCGGGGCCTGGATTCGGAGGCAGTCATTCGTCGCCGGTTGGACACGGCCCGACGGGAGATTGAGAATTACTCGAAATACGACTATATATTAGTAAACAACGTGCTTGAGAAATCTGCGGACCAACTAAAGGACATCGTACTGTCGGAGCGGGTGCAGCGTAGCGGAGTGGAACTTTCGGGTGAGGAAAAGCGGCGAGTGGCAACCGCACAAGCTTGCCGGCTGGAACAGACGCGCGAGCGGGTGCAGCCGATTCTGGCCTCGTTTAACCCGCAGGTGTAAAGGGGCACGTAGACTTTCAGGGGAGAGCATTATGAAGCTGGTTGAAGGGTTCGACAGCAACTACCGCTACATTCTGGTAGCGGCGCGGCGGGCACGGCAACTGCAGGGCGGCGCACCGCCGGTGATCGATACCGGATCGCGCAAACCCTGCCGCATCGCGCAGGATGAAATCAAGGCCGGCAAGGTGAAATGGCTGATTCCGGAGATTCCCAAATTGCCGGTAGTGGCTGCAACCGAGACTCTGGACAAGGTGTTCGCGGAAGACGCGCAGGCATAGCTCGCGTCTCTACGGGATTTTAGTTGCTGGGGTTTTGGTTGCTGAAGTCAGACGCCGCCAGCGCAGCTTGAATCTCGCGCCAGGTTGCGGCATCAATTCTGTAGGCGGGGCTGGGTGTTGAAGCCGCGGCCGCCGACTTCCTGCTATGAAAATTGCGCTGGGCGTGTCCGGTGGCATTGCAGCTTATAAGGCAGCGGAAATCGTGCGCCTTTTGCAAGACCGCGGCATTCGCGTGCAAGTCGTGATGACGGCTGCGGCCCAGGAGTTCGTTCGCCCGCTGACCTTCGCGGCGCTCTCCGGAGAAAAGGTCATCACCAGCATGTTCGGGTCTGGCTCCGGAGACGAGGCCAACGTTGAGTCGGCGATCGAGCACATTGCGATTGCGCAAGCGATTGATGCGCTGGTGGTGGCTCCGGCCACGGCCGATGTGCTGGCGCGCTTCGCGCAAGGGATTGCGAACGACTTTCTGAGCACTCTTTATCTCGCGACCACCGCTCCGGTGGTGGTGGCTCCGGCGATGAACGTCAACATGTGGAATCACGCGGCCACGCAAGCGAATCTGGACATCCTGCGCAAACGAGGCGTTCGCATTGTGGAACCGGGCCAGGGATATCTCGCCTGCGGGATGACCGGAGCAGGGCGACTGGCGGAAAATGAAACGATTGTGGCGGCGGTGATGGAAGCGCTGGGCGCCTCGCAGGATCTGGCGGGCGAAACGGTTCTGGTGACGGCGGGACCGACGCGGGAGAAGATCGATCCGGTGCGGTATTTGACGAATCGGTCGAGTGGGCGCATGGGATACGCCATTGCGGAAGCGGCGCTCAGGCGCGGAGCACGCGTGCTGCTGGTAAGCGGGCCGACTGGGATAGACGCTCCGGGCGCGGCGGAACTGACGCAGGTGGAGACAGCGGAAGAGATGCTGGCGGCGGTTTTGAGATTGCTGCCCCAAAGTACAGTGGTAATCAAGACAGCGGCAGTGGCGGACTTCCGGCCGAAAGCGGCGGCGGCGCAAAAAATCAAGCGCAAGGGCGAGATGACGCTCGAACTGGAACCGACCGCGGATATTCTGGCCGAGGTCGCGCGCCGCAAGACTTCCCAGGTTGTCGTCGGATTTGCGGCTGAGACGGAGAACGTCCTGGAGAATGCGCGCAAGAAGTTGGCGTCGAAGTCGCTCGACGCGATCGTAGTGAACGACGTTTCGCGCGAAGGCGTTGGTTTTGATTCCGACCGTAACGCGGCCACGATCATCTCGCAAAGCGAAGTAGTCGAGGTTCCCGAGACCTCGAAGTGGGAAGTTGCGCACCGGGTGCTGGACCGGGTAGTGAAGCTCCGGAAACAGCGTGACACGGTTGTTCGTTAGTTGTCCGTTAGAGGATAATCCCGAGAACGCTTATTTGTGCGGCGCCTTGATGCTCGTTTTGTCCACGCTCGTTGACTCCCAGCAATCGTCCGTTCCGGCAGAAGAGGAGCCGCACCATCATCTTGTGTTCTGCCAATAGTGCCGCGTTTTTCACAGGCATACACATTGACGAGAGAGCCTCTCGCAGATAAAGTGATCCCAACGAATCGCTTCTGGCGATTATTTCAATAAATCACACCAGCCAAATGCAGTTGGAGGAGCCGCGACAATTGCCTAGCGTCTTCGTGGTGCCCGTCTACATCGAAGTATCAGGTGGCTTCGAGCGAGCCGTAGACACGTTAGAATCGTATTTGCGCCGCGCAGGCTACCTGTTTCACACAGGGGAACCATTGCCTGAGAGCCTCGAGGAAACGAAAAGGGCACTGGAGAACGAGCGCGCGCGCCGAGACGACGATGGCGGAATCGGAGCAGAACTATCTCCTTGAACTCTGGGACAAGGGTGTTTGCCCAAACTGCGGCAAGAAGATTCCCGCAGGCAAGCGCGTCGGAAGCGGCAAAAAGAGTGACCGTGGGTTTTGCGGTCTCGACTGCGATGGCGAGTATTATAAAGCCGAGTTGGCGGAGAGACACAAGAAGGCAATAGCGGCTGCCGAACGGCACTGCAATTCGTAAGAATCGTGAGGTTGAGGGTGGGTATCGTGGAGCGGCCGTTGTTTCCCGAAATATACGATCAAGAGGGCGGCAATGGGATTCTGCCTTGGCAAGAGATCAAACGACTCGTGCAGGTCGGCCGAATAAGCGCGAGCCCGGAAGTGTCGGACTCTCAATTCCAACCGGCAAGCCTTGATCTGCGCTTGGGCCGGGAGGCTTATCGCGTTGAGGCGAGTTTCCTCCGTGGCCGCTCGGCCACTCTTCTTACGAAGGTGCATGAGTTGCTCCACTCCACAATCGACCTCACCCAGCCGACGCCGCCTTTGTTGGAACCCCGCGTGGTATACATAATCCCACTGCTGGAAAGACTGAACCTCCCAAACAATATTCAGGGCGTGGCCAATCCGAAGAGCACAACTGGACGCCTTGACATATTTACGCGGCTAATCACTGAGTGCGGTGATGAGTTTGACCACGTTGAAAAAGGATACTCTGGCGAACTCTATGTGGAAGTTTCCTCCAGAACCTTCCCGATCCGTCTAAGGGCTGGAATGAAACTCAACCAGCTGCGCTTTGTGCGGGGCACTTCAGTTAGGTTGGGTACCGGGAATCTGAGAGAGTTGGCGAAAGAGCAGCGCCTTGTCTACGATGCCGAAGGCAGCCCCGCGAAAGATCACGTCGGTGACGGCGTGGAGATCACGGTAGACCTAGAGGGCGACAGCCGCTCAAGTATTGTCGCCTATAAAGCCAAAGGGTCCGACCGAGAGATCGAACTGGACAAAATCGATTACTACGACCCAGCGGATTTCTGGGAGGCAATCCCAAGGCCCGGCAACGGTCGCATTATTCTCGATACTGGTGGTTTCTATCTATTAGGCTCGAAGAAGAGGGTGCGCGTCCCTCTCGATCACGCAGCAGAAATGATCGCGCATGACCCTAGCATGGGAGAATTTCGCGTGCACTACGCCGGATTCTTTGACCCCGGCTTTGGATATGGAGCCAATGGGGAAATCCCGGGAACGAAGGCCGTGTTGGAAGTCAGGGCGTACGAGGTGCCGATCCTGCTAGAGGACGAGGATCTCGTCGGCAGATTGCATTACTACCCGATGGCAAGCAAACCGGAGAGAGTGTATGGCGCATCCATTAACTCTTCATATCAGCAACAGGGACTCGCTCTCAGCAAGCAATTCAAACGGCCCGACTCGTACAGCAGCAGTAGCATTTCAGGCCCCGCACTAAACCTAGCCACAGCGTAGATACGCCACTTTATCAGTGAACCCAATCCTCTAACGCTCACCCGGTTGACAATCTCGCTTATCTCCCTTAGCATCAATAACTTGAGGCGTACCAATCCTGGGGAGACGGGGGACATCCGTGATTAAGCTCGACATCATCAATGAAGTGGTCAACCGCACTGGGATCACCAAGACCAAGGCGGAGCTCGCCGTCGAGACCGTCTTCGAGAGCATGAAGAAGGCGCTCGCCACCGGCGACCGCATTGAACTGCGTGGTTTCGGCGTGTTCAACGTGCGTCCGCGCAAGACCGGCATCGGACGAAATCCGCGCACCGGCGCCGAAGTTTCCATTCCGCCGGGCAAAGCCGTCCGCTTCAAGCCGGGCAAGGAACTACAGTCGATTGACTAGCTGCTCTCGCGATTGCAGAGGGCTAAGGTCAGATTGCAGAAGTAAACCACACCTGTGCAATCTAACCTCCAACCTTTGACCTCAGGTTCCTATGTCCGAACCCACATCCCCTTTTCCGGCCACCCTCGAATGGGAACAGCAGCCTCAGCCCCAGGTTTGGGTCGTCCGGCCGCCGCGCCCGCGCTGGTGGCTGCACATCCTACTTCTGGCCGTGACCTTCCTGAGCACGCTGGTGGTGGGTGCACGCATCTATGCCAACTTCGCGCTTCAGCAGCCGGCTTTCTCGTTCAGCAATGACAACATTCCCATGTTTCCACTGGAGTGGATTTGGCAGGCTCCGACAAAACTGATGCATGGGCTCTACTTTTCACTCACGCTAATGTTCATACTGCTCGCGCACGAGATGGGACATTACCTATATGCCCGACATTATCGCGTGTATGCGACGCCGCCGTTCTTTATTCCATTTCCGAGCTTGATCGGTACGTTCGGAGCTTTCATCCGTATTAAGGGTCCGATTCCCACTCGCACGGCATTGTTCGATATCGGAATTGCGGGTCCGATTGCGGGCTTTATCCCCTCATGCGCCGCTGTCCTAATGGGGCTCTCGCTGTCCCATCCGCTCCTATTCGGCAGCGGGCCGATCGACAATGAACCGGGATTCCCCCTCGCCTTTCATCTTGCATCCCGCCTGCTGCGCCTCGATGTGCCGCTAACCTCGCTGTCCTTGCATCCGATCGCAGTCGCCGGCTGGGTGGGAATGTTCGCGACGGCGCTGAACCTGTTGCCAGGCGGGCAACTCGATGGCGGACACATTCTGTTTTCGGTGTTTCCAAAATTGCACCGGTGGGTATCCCTGGGCGTTGTTTTCGCGCTCATACCGCTTGCCAAGTACTGCTGGGTCGGCTGGCTGCTTTGGGCGGTAGTGCTGTGGCTAACCAGCCATCATCCGCCGATTCCGAGGCGTCCGGGAATTTCGCCTGCACGGAAGTGGCTCGCTGCTTTTGCGATTGCAATGTTAGTCCTGGCTTTTGCTCCTGCGCCCTTCACGCACAGCTCGGGCCGGGAAGTCTGGCGAGAAGTCTGGCCACAAATCCGCGACGGAAGCCGTGACACGCTGCACGACCTACGCGACGGCGTTCGTCACAAGCTCCATCGCTAGTAATAGCCGCCAGCGCTTTTCGAGGAGCGCGGGACCTCTGCTGCTTCAGGGACCCGCAAACGACCGACGAGTAGCGACCCTTCCTACATCAGCCACACCGCATCCACATCCACAATCACCTGAGTCCGCGGAATTTTTCGCGCGGCAGCTTCGGCAAGCATTGCCCTTAAAAGCGCATTCATCTTCTCGCGGCTGGGAGACTTCAGAATGAAGTGATAGCGGTAATCGCGCTTCAGCCGTGTGATCGGCGCCGCTGCCGGTCCAAGCACGCGTATGCCCTCATGCCGCGTCTTCTCAAACCAGCGCCCAAGTTGGCCCGACCACGTCAGCGCGTCATCCAACCTTTCGCTGCGGATAAGCACATTCGCAATCGCGCTGTAGGGCGGATAGTGCATCCAGGCGCGAAATTGCAGCTCTTTTTCATAGAACCCGGCAAAGTCGTGCCGCGCCGCGAACTGCACTGCGTAGTGCTCCTGAAAATAAGTCTGCAGCACAACTTTTCCCGGAGACTGGCCACGGCCCGCGCGCCCCGCCACTTGCGTCAGTAGCTGAAAGGTTCTCTCCGCCGCGCGGAAATCCGGCAAACCCAGCGCCATGTCCGCCCCGACTACGCCGACCAGCGTCACGCCGTGGATGTCGTGGCCTTTCGCAATCATCTGCGTGCCCACCAGCATGTCGAGCGCGCCTTCATTCAGCGCGTTCAGCGCATGTTCGAAATCTTCCCGCCCGCGCACTGTGTCGCGATCCAGCCGCCCGATCCGCGCCTGCGGGAACATGCCGTGCAGCAACTCTTCCAGTTTTTCCGATCCCGTCCCGACAAAGTACACGTACTCGCTCCCGCAATGCGCGCATTTGTCGGGGATGTGCTCGACGTGCCCGCAATAATGGCATTCCATTTTGCGCTCGCGCTTGTGGTGAGTCATGGAGACGGCGCAGTTCTTGCACTGCAACGTCTTGCCGCACGCCCGGCACAACACCACTGGAGAATATCCGCGCCGGTTGAGCAGCACCATGACCTGTTCTTTTTTTTCCAGCCGCTCGCGGATTTCCTCCGCCAGTTTGCGCGAGATCACCTGCTCCTGTCCCGTCTCCTGAAACTCCTGCCGCATGTCCACAATCTCGACTTCCGGTAGCGGACGCATCTCCACCCGGTCGGGCAACTCCACGAGCGCATATTTGTTTTTCTTCGCATTGAAGTACGACTCGAGCGATGGTGTGGCTGAACCCAGCACCACGACCGCTCCCGCCATCTTCGCGCGCATTACCGCGACATCGCGCGCGTGATAGCGCGGCGTCTCCTCTTGCTTGTAAGACGAATCCTGCTCCTCGTCGACAATGACTAGCGCCAGATCGCTCACCGGCGCGAACACCGCCGACCGCGTTCCCGCGACCACCCGCGCCTCGCCGCGCCGTATGCGATGCCACTGCTCGGCGCGCTCCGCATCCGACAGCCCCGAATGCAGAATGGCAACTTCATCGCCGAACACCTGGTGCAGGTCGGCCGCCACCGCCGGAGTCAGGCCAATTTCAGGAACCAGCAAGATCGCCGACCGCCCCTGCTCCAGCACCTCACGCATGCAGGCCAGATACACCGCGGTCTTTCCCGACCCGGTGATGCCGTGCAGCAGCAGACCCGTGAACTTGCGCGATGCCACGCTCTCGCCGATCTTCGCGAGCGCTTCCTTCTGCGCCGCGCTGAACTCGAACTCAAACGGAGACTGCCGCGGCTTGAGCTTTGAAACTGAAACCGTAAAGGCCTGCGGCTCATCCAC
>JBEKFN010000034.1:0-18201 GCA_050013295.1 Terriglobales bacterium | reverse complement strand
GGACAGCACGGCCTATTTGGCGTGTTTGCGGATGAAACCGCGCAAGAAGCGAACGACGCGCTCCCCAACGTGCCGGACTGGGATGAACAGACGCGCCTCGGGGCGGAGAAAGAGATCCTCGGATTTTTTATTACCGGGCATCCGATGGAAAAGTACAAGGAAAAGCTTGCCGACCTGAACGCGCTCTCCACCGAAGATATTGCGGCCATGAAGAAGTCGACCGGCAAGGATGAGAACATCACGACGGCGGGTTTGATTTCGGGGCTGCGAGTGGCAAAGTCACGAAGAGGCGAACTGTGGGCACAAGCCGCGCTTGAAGACATGTGGGGGAAAGTAGAACTGCTGGTGTTTCCCGAGGCCTACAAGAAGCTTGCGGAGAAGGTGAAGCTCGAGGTTCCGGTGCTGATTCGCGGTGGCGTGCGTATTGAAGAAGGCGCGAATCCGAAGGTCACGGCCAACGAAATCATTCCGCTGGACGAAGCTCGCGTGCCGTTGCCGAAGGCGCTGCGTATACGGATTCCTCTCGATATAGCGACGGGCAGCACGGTCGATGCGTTGCACTCGCTCTGCCGCGAGCGCAAGGGCGATGCGAAGGTGCTTTTCGACGTGGAGCGAGAAGGCGATTTCATGGTGGTGATGGAAGCCGAAGGCTATAATGTGATGCCGGACCGTAGTTTCCTGGGCCGTGTGGAAGAGCTGTGCGGGCGGGGCAGCGTGCGCGTCATCAGTTGATGAGTAACATGGTGGAGCGGACGGGCGGGGGTGCCCGGTTCTCCACTGGCAAGTTGCCGATGAGACGAGCAAAAATAAAACGGGCAGGGAAGTCAGATCGTGGCGCGAAGAATGCCGCCATCGCCGGTACGGACTTTATGCTCTCGATCGTGGAGGCTCATCATACGCGACAGAATGAGAACGTCATCAAAATGGATTCTGGACTGAAGGCGCAGAAGGAACTGGAAAAAATCGAGGGGCAGATCACGCGACTGCAGTCGCTGGAGGGGCAGAACGCGGAAACGCTCCGCCAAATCCAGCAATTGCACGAGCGGGTGAGCGACCTTCGCCGGGAGATTTCTTCGCGGCTGAACGCGTGGGAGCGCACGGAACTGGCGCGCCATCCGCAGCGCCCCTACACGCTGGATTATGTCGAGCGCATTTTTACCGACTGGAGCGAAATTCGCGGCGATCGGGGCTTCCGCGACGATCCGGCAATTGTTTGCGGGATGGCTCGCTTTCACGGCGCGGAAGTCATCGTTGTGGGTCAGCAGAAAGCGCGCGACGCGAAACAGCGCGTCTATCGAAACTTTGGCATGCCGCACCCGGAGGGATATCGGAAAGCGCTGCGAGTGATGAAGATTGCGGAGAAATTCAAGCGCCCGATTTTTACGTTTGTAGATACCGACGGCGCCTATCCCGGACTGCACGCCGAAGAGCGCGGTCAGGGAGAAGCCATTGCCCGCAACCTGCTGGAGATGGCGCGGCTGGAAGTGCCGATCGTGGCGACCGTGATCGGAGTGGGCGGCAGCGGCGGCGCGCTGGCGATCGCCGTGGCCGACCGCGTGCTGATGCTGGAAAACTCCGTTTACTCGGTGATTTCTCCCGAGGGCTGCGCGTCGATTATGTGGCGCGATGCCAGCAAGAAAGATCTGGCGGCGGAGGCGATGAAGATCACCGCGGAAGATTTAAGCGAACTGGGTTGCATTGACGGCATCATCCCGGAGCCCGCCGGAGGCGCGCATACCGACCATGCGCAGGCAGCGGCGTTGCTGGATGCAGCACTACAGCAGCATCTGGCCGCGGTAAGGCAACTGGCAGTCGGCGATCTGCTGGAAGCCCGCTACAAGAAATTCCGCAACATGGCGCAGTTCTTCCAGGTGGAAGCGTAGTTTCGGTTGCTGGCGTTCGGGGGACGAGCGAGGGCGCCTCATAACCGCCCTACAGGATTGGCAAATGCAAACAGGGCTGCACCAGGAAATCCAGCTTGTTGATTTGCTGTAATGCCTGCTCCACCAGCGATGCTTTGCATTCCTCCAGCGTAATCAGAAAGGGCAGGTGTGATTTCGGGCAGTCCGGTTTCTGCAGCACCGAGTCGATGTTGATGCCGCTCTCGGAGAGAATGGTGGCGAGGCTGGCGATGATGCCCGGGCGGTCCTTCACCAGAAAGCGCAGATAGTGTTTGGCAGTGAAGTCGGCGGTGACGGTGGGCGTTTTCTCCGCCGGCTGTCCGGCGTAACTCGTCCCGGCTTGCTTGGAGCGGGCGATGGCCAAAATGTCGGACACGACCGCGACCGCGGTGGGATTGCCGCCTGCGCCGTGGCCTCCAAAGACGGTCTCGCCACCGTAGGTTCCGGTCGCCACCACCAGATTTTGGCTGCCTTCCACACGCGCCAAAGGCGAGGAGAGTGCGACCAGCGCGGGCTGAACCGCGGCAAACAAGAGGTCACCTTTCGACGTTGGGTTCGACTCGGCTTTCAGCGGGAGCGTTTTTAGCTCAGGTGTTTTCAGTTCAGGCGCTTTCAACTCAGGCGTTTTCAGTTCAGGCGTCTTCAACTCAGCCCACGAAATCTGGCGAATCGTGCAACCCAGTTGGTTCGCGTATTCAAAATCAACCGAGTCGATCGCTGCAATCGAGCGCGCCACGATGCTCTCGGGCCTGACATTGCAGTGCAGTCCGACTCGCGCCAGGATGGCGAGCTTGGCCCGCGCGTCCAGGCCTTCGATGTCTTCCGTGGGATCGGCCTCGGCGAAGCCCAGCTTCTGCGCCTCCCGCAGAGCCGTGGCGAAGGGAATGCCGTTGCTCTCGATTTGGCTGAGAATGTAGTTGCAGGTGCCGTTGAGAATGCCGCGGATCTTGAACAGTTCATCGCCGGCCAACCCCTCGTGCAATCCGGAGATCACCGGCACGCCGCCCGCGACCGACGCGCCAAAAGCGATTTTCTGTTGCATCTGCCGCGCCAGGCTCACCAACTCGAGGCCGCAGTGTGCGATCAACTGCTTGTTGGCTGTGACTACGGATTTGCCCGACTGGAGCGCGCGCCGGATCCAGTCTTCCGTGGGCTGAAGGCCGCCCATCACCTCGACCACGATATCCACGTCGGAAGATAGAACATCGTCGATATTCTCCGTCCACTGCACGGAGGAGGGAAGCCAGTCGACTTTCTTCCGCGCCACGTTGCGATTGAGGACGTGCGTCAGGCGCAGGTGGGTGTTCGACCGCTCGCAGAGAATTCTCGCCACGGAACTCCCGACCGTCCCGAAGCCAAGGAGAGCCACTTTGCAGTTTTGTGCGGCAATGTTTTTAGCGCCAACTGTTTTGGCATCAACTTTTTTTGCGCCAACGACGGCGCGGTTGCCGGTGGAATCGAGTTTAGAGGTACCTGTCATTCGATCTCCCGTGCTTCAAACTAGCTTTCGGACTACGCTTCGGACTTATGGTTTGGTGAGCCACAGCCCCGTTCCAGCCTCGCGGGCGGCAAACCTGTTTTCCCGTCTTCGCTCTATTATCGCCGAAGCGGCACCGGATGCGTCACAATTACGCCGCGATGCTCGGTGCGCGTGCGATGAAAAGGATTAGCCCCTATTCGCTGGAGCACTACCTGGAGCACTACGATGAGCGCGAGGCCTCTCCTAAAGTTTCCGTCCAACCTGCCGATAGATTGGATTGGCGGAACGCTGTCTGTTGCTTGAACTTAGAGGAGGCGCTCTTTGGCTCTGGTTACCTGGGATACGTCCTATAGCGTCAGCGTCAAAAGCTGCGATGCCGAACATCAAAAGCTTTTTGACCTGATCAACAAGTTACACGAGGCGATGCAGTTGGGTCAGGGCAGTACCATCGTCTCCCCCGTCGTGGATGAACTGGAGAAGTACACGCAGACTCACTTTCGGGCGGAAGAGGCTCTGCTGCAACAGGCATGCTACCCAAAACTGGCCGAACATCGTCAACAACATCAGAAATTCGTCGCTCAGGTCAAGCAGTTCAAAGATGACTTGCAAGCGGGCAGGTTGGCCAATTCGATCTCTGTGCTGAAGTTTCTCAAGGATTGGCTGGCGGATCACATCAAGCAGACCGACAAAATGTATTCGGAACATCTGAATTCGCGGGGGATTAAGTAACCGATCCCCGGCATCATTGGTTGCAGAGCCCGCCCGCTGGTTCGCGGCTGAATCGGCACCGCTAAAGCGATGCTTTGATACGAAGCCCGATGCCCTGATACGAAATTTGGCAGCTTATGAAGGCTGTGCTGCCCTGTCCCCGCCTGTTGCTGTTCTGGTTACGTCCCTGCTTGCGAACGCGTATAATAAGGGTTTTAACTCTTCACTCCGCTAGACCTCCGGGCGATGGGGTTTGCCCGGTCAACAAAATTTGTTGGGATTAGACCAGAAAGGTATAGGGATGGCCACTACCGATGTCGTGCCCCAGGAATTGTTCGGCCAAGTGGGGCAAAGGCGTGTCATTAATGACATGAGTATTCAGGTTGCTACGGTGAATGGTTCGGGATCGCAGAGTTCCAACACGGTCTTGATGCGCAGCATTTTTCAGATGGGCGTGCCGATTTCGGGGAAGAACCTGTTTCCTTCGAACATTGCGGGGCTGCCGACTTGGTTCACGATCCGCGCCAGTAAAGAGGGCTACATCGCACGCAAAAAGGAAATCGACCTGCTCATCGCGATGAATGCGGAGACGGCGCAGGACGATGTGAAGACGCTCGGGGCGGGCGCTTCCGTGCTCTACGACGAACCGCTGGCGCTTGATAAAGTGCGCGACGATCTGATTTATTACGCCGTGCCTTACGACAAGCTGGCGGCGACGGTGGGTGCGGAAGCCAAGCTGCGCAAGCTGATCAAGAACATGATCTATGTCGGGGCCGCGGCGCAATTGCTGGAGATTGATTTCGCCGAAGTCGAGAGGGCGATCCGCAAGCAGTTCGCGAAGAAAGCGAAAGCGGCAACCTTGAACCTGGCGGCTGCCAAGGCGGGGCACGATTATGCCGCCGCTAACCTGAAGAAGCGCGATCCTTTCTATATCGAGCGCATGGACAAGACGAAAGGCAAGATCATCATCGACGGCAATTCTGCCGCTGCCATGGGATGCATGTTTGCCGGTTGCACCGTGGTGACCTGGTACCCGATCACGCCTTCGTCATCGCTGGTCGAGACGATGATTGAGTACATGAAGCAATACCGCGTCGGGCCGGATGGGAAGGCGACTTTTGCCATCGTGCAAGCCGAAGACGAACTGGCGGCGGTGGGCATGGTGATTGGGGCGGCTTGGGCGGGTGCGCGCTCGATGACTGCGACAGCGGGTCCAGGCATCTCGCTGATGTCTGAGTTCACCGGACTGGCGTACTACGTGGAAGTTCCCGCGGTGATCTGGAACATTCAGCGCGTCGGGCCATCGACTGGCTTACCCACTCGTACTGCGCAAGGCGACGTGCTCTCGACTGCATTTCTCAGCCACGGCGACACCAAGCACATCATGCTGTTTCCAAGCTCGGCCAGCGAGTGCTTCACCATGGCGCAAGACGCTTTTGATCTGGCCGAGCGTTTCCAGACGCCGGTGTTCGTCATGTCGGATCTCGACCTGGGGATGAATAACTGGATGTCGGATCCGTTTCCTTATCCCGACAAGCCGATTGATCGCGGAAAGGTTTTGAGCAAGGCCGATCTTGAGAAGGTTGGCAGTTTTGCCCGCTACAAGGATGTGGAGGGCGATGGCGTCGGCTATCGGACGCTGCCGGGCACGGATCATCCGGCAGCGGCTTATTTTGCGCGCGGCAGCGGTCACAATGAGAAGGCGCAGTACAGCGAGCGTCCTGACGATTTCGAACGCAACATGGAACGGATCAACAAGAAGTTCGAGACCTCCCGGTCGTTCGTTCCGCGACCGGAAGTGGCGGGCGGCGGCACGGCGAAGATCGGCATTATCGCTTATGGCACGTCGCACTGGGCGATCGTAGAATCGCGCGATCAATTGTTTAAAGAGCACAAGCTGGAAACGGATTATCTTCGAGTGCGGTCGTATCCGTTTGCGCGCGAGGTGCACGACTTCATTGAGCGGCACGAGCGCGTGTATGTGGTGGAACAAAACCGCGATGGGCAGATGGCTAGCCTGCTCAAGCTCGACATCAAACCGGAATTGACGCCGCGTTTGCGCTCGATTTGCCATATCCACGGATTGCCCATCGACGCGTATTCCGTGACCGACGAACTCGTGATGATGGAGGGCAAGTAACATGGGCAACACACCTACTAACACGGCGGTTACAACTCCTACTCCTCCTCTTACTCCAAAGATTAACCGCATTGGGCTACAGGTGGTCGACTATCGTGGAGGGAAGACGACGCTCTGCGCCGGTTGCGGGCATAACGCGATTTCCGAACGCATCATTGATGCGATGTATGAAATGGGAGTGCAGCCTGAGCGCGTGGCGAAGTTCAGCGGCATCGGCTGCTCGTCGAAGAGCCCGGCTTATTTTATGAACCGCTCGCATAGCTTTAACTCCGTGCATGGCCGCATGCCTTCGGTGGCTACGGGAGCGATTCTGGCGAACAGGAACCTGATCGCACTAGGTGTAACCGGCGACGGCGACACGGTTTCCATCGGAGCGGGGCAGTTTGTCCATTTGATGCGGCGCAATCTGCCGATCATCTACATCATCGAGGACAACGGTTGCTACGGTCTGACGAAGGGGCAGTTCTCCGCGACCGCCGATCTGGGGTCCACGCTGAAGAGTGGCGTGGTGAACGACCTTCCTCCGGTTGATACCTGCGCCATGGCTATTCAGTTGGGAGCAACGTTTGTGGGCCGGTCGTTCTCCGGCGACAAGCGACAGCTGCACACGATGCTCAAGGCCGCCATCGCGCACAACGGCACGGTGATGCTCGACGTAGTTTCTCCATGCGTGACCTTCAACGACCACGAGGGCTCGACCAAATCTTACAAATACATGCAGGCTCATGACGAGCCACTGCAGGAACTCAGCTTTGTGCCGTCGTTTGAGGAAATCAACGTTGACTACGATCATGGGACGACGCTTGAAGTTACGATGCACGACGGATCAAGCCTGCGGCTGCGGAAGCTTGAGCAGGAGTACGATCCGACGGACAAGATTCAGGCGGTGACACGGTTAATGGAATCGCATGCGAAAGGTGAAGTGCTGACCGGAGTGTTCTACATCAATGAAAAAGCGCCGAGCTTTATCGACTTGCTCAACGTCACGGATCAGCCGCTGGCAACCTTGCCGGAATCGGTAACACGGCCGAGCCGGGAAGTGCTGGCGAAGTGCATGGAAGAGCTGCAGTAGACTTCTGCTACAGATGGCAAGAATTGAGCCGGTCCGGTTTGGGATCGGCTCAAATTGTTTAGCTCGAATTGTTAACTCGAATCTTTGACGCGAATCTTTTGCGCGAATCCAAGATGGCTGTGACCACGGGTAGACTGCCGAGCTTTGCTCGGCTTGGACGGCCGGGGGCGGCCGTCCCTACACAACCTTGGACGGGGCAGAGCCCCGTCCCCACACGAGTGTCACGCGCCAAGCCTACGAGTGCTCGGGGCTGTGGCCGGGCTCAGGGAAATCGCTGTCGGCGCCGTCTTGGATGGGGTCGGGGTTACGGTGCCCGAGCTGGCCTTGCATGGAGTTGTTGCCGCTTTGGCCGCGTTCGTCAGGCTCCTGAGAACCCTTTCCGCGGTCGGAATCATTGAGAAGATGATCGCTTTTGCTCTTCGGCATGGCAGACCTTTCGGTGCGTTAATAAATAATGATTACAGGGTCAGGTTACGCCGAAAGCTCGCAGCGGGCAATGTCCGTGTTGTGCTGTCCGTTTGCACCTCCACCCCGTCACGCCAAAAGCGGGCGTGCCGGGGACCCGGGTACCGCAAGTTATTGTGATGATTAGGATAGGTAAATTTAATACTCGATTAACCTGATGTTGAATCTAATAGACGATATGACTAGCAATTTTCGTAAACATTATTTGTTTGCCAGCGACTTTGATCAGACGTTGACCTTCAACGATACGGGCTATGTACTGAGCGAACTGCTCGGCATTTCTGTGAAGGAATTCGAGCGTAAGGCCAAGGGCATGGCGAAGCTGAATCTGGTTCAGCAAGGCGCCGAACTTTCTTATTTACTCTTGCATGATCCCGAGTTCCATTCGCGCGTCCGGCGCGATCACCTGTTCGAGGTGGGCAAGCGCATTCGCCTCAAGGAAAACATCAAGCAGATTTACGAGATACTCGACCGTAGGATCGACGGATTTCACTTTGATTTTTATGTGCTCTCGGCGGCCCCGGTAGAGGTGATCCAATCGGCGCTGCAGGGGATCGTGCCGGAGGACCACATCTTTGGCACCGAGTTCAAGTACAACGCCTCGGGTGAGATCGAAAGCCTGGTGCGAGCCACGGCGGGCTACGGAAAAGTCACGCGGCTGGATCAGCTGGAAGAACAGCTCGGCATTCCGGCAGACCATGTGGTCTACGTTGGCGACGGCAGTTCCGACATTCACGTGATGCTGCACGTGAACCGGCGCGATGGCTTCACGGTTGCCGTGTCGGAATCGAAGCTGGTAGCGCAGATCGCCAAGCGGACGGTTCTCGGCGACAACGCATTGGCAACGCTGGTGCCGATTCTGGAGGAGATTGCAGGCTGGCAGCGGACGCAGATCCGGCAGCTCTTCGAATCGTATGGCTTCCTGATTCAGGGATGGGATCGAGTGCAGACCGATTGGGTCACGCTGCGGCCGAGCGGGGTGGGGGCGGAGAAGGTTGCTGCGGCGAACGCGGTTTGAGGTCTTACCGAATCGAGGGTTCGTACAACTAATTTTCACGCGTTGGGTTCTTACTGGCCTGGGAGTTCTGTGCTTACAGGTTTGGGCGGAATTCCTGGCTAGTTATTCTGTCTAACTGTGGAGGCACTCGTATGAAGTTCCCCTGGAGGCTTTCCCGCATTATTCTTGCAGTCTTGCTGGGCGTTTTTGCGGCGCAATGGACCGAGGCGCAGGCACAGCAGCAGCACGACTGGATTCCTAAGGGTATTGAAGCCTTGCGGCAGAGCGCGTCTTCGAAAACTGAGTTCACGCTCGACCACTCCATGCTGGTGTTTGCCGCCAAGATGGATCCGAACAATCAGGATCTTCAGCGTGTGATTGCGGGCGTGAATGGGGTCTCGGTCCACAGCTATCGTTTTCCGCGAACTTGGACCTATGATCCGGCTGCTCTGAATTCGGTGAAAGACGAGTACGAGGCGGCGGGCTGGAAACGACTGATGAACAAACAAGAGAAGGATGGAGGCCCGGGCGTCACCGATCTCTGGGTCCGTCTGGAGAACAACGCGATCAGCAATGCGGCGGTCCTCCAAGCGAAATCGAATGAGGTCAACTTCATCGTGGTTTCAGGGTCGATCAGCCCGCTTGACCTCGCGCATCTGGGCGGGCATTTCGGTATCCCCAAGCTTGAGGGCGGAGTCGTAGTGCCGAAGACCGAAGCTCACCCATAACTTGCAGTGGCGGAATAGGCGTCTCGAAAGTTTCGGCTGGTCGGAAAGCCCGCTCTCCGCGGGCAAAGCGGCGCTTTACCGGGTTCTTGTTGCCGCTCCCAGTTTGCGCAGCCTGTCCCGGGCTTGTATGGCTTCGTTGGTGCGTGGATAGCGCTGGATGACGTGCTTCAATTCTTGTGTGCCCTCGTCTTCTTTTCCCATTTCGAGGAGCGCGAATCCCTTCTTGAGCTGCGCGGCGGCAGCCTTGTTTCCGCTGGGGAAATTCTGCACGACCAGATCATAGCTCGCGATGGCTTTCTGGTAATCGCCGGCCTTGAACTGAATTTCGGCGAGATAGAAATATGCGTTTCCGGACAGGTCGGTGTTGGGGTAGAACTTGATGTAGTCGTTGAATTCCTGGGCTGCCAGATCGTTCTTTCCGCCGTTGTAGTCGCGCAGGGCGTTGTTGTAGAGCACGTCGGGCGGAGGGGCCTGAGCGATCGCCTGGGCCTGCTGCTGCGCTTGCGTCTGCTGCGCGGCCATGGACTGCTGCGCCGCTTGCATGTCCTCGAATTCCTTGCTCAGCTTGGCGAGGCGGACTTTGAGTTCGTCCATGGTGTCGTTCAGCGCCTGAATCTGCCCGGAGATCTGGTCGACTTGTGCGGCGCGATCCTGCTGTTGTTTGTTGACGGAAGTTTGCAGCTCGCCGATGGCGGCGCTCACTTTGTTGGCGGCGTCGGTGTTGTGTTCGAGCAGATTCTTCATGACGCCCATGCGCTCGTCAAAGGATCGCATCATCGTGGTCATCTGCTGCTGCAACTGGGTGACCTGGGTTTGCAGTTCGATGATTTCCTTGCTGGCGCCGTAGGCGGGGGTGATCCAAATAGTGAGGAAGAGCGCCAGGAACAGCGCAAGAACGAGAGAAAGGCGATTGGATTTCATAGTTACTCCATTAATCAAATGTTAGAACCCCGCCGAGCGTCCAGCGGTTTTCGGCGCACAGCCCCTAAAGGGGCATCTCAATTCAAAGAACTCACGGCATCGCTAAAGCGATGCCCTGATACGGAACTTGAGTTTTTCAGCAATCTGTCGCCGCTGTTTGTTTGGTACACGTACGGCGCGGCTGAAGGCGTCCCCTCAAACACTGAGTCGAGCCTCGAGTTTCTTCGCAGCTTGCTGGAAAGCGAGGACGGGCGAGACGCCCGTCCCTCCACTTCCTCAGTTTATCTTTCGTACACGAAGTGTCCGCGGCGGTTTTGCTGCCAACAGCTTTCGTTCGACTCGGTGCAGAAGGGTTTCTCTTTGCCATAGCTGAAGGTCTTGATACGATCGCCGGCCACTCCAGCTTGGATGAGCGCATTCTTTACGGCGTCCGCGCGATTGGTGCCCAAGGCGAGGTTATATTCGGTGGAGCCGCGCTCGTCGCAGTGTCCCTCGACGGTGATGTGGATGTTGGGATGCTGCTGCAGGAACTTTGCGTCGCGCTGCAAGGAGCCTTGCTCGGAGGCGCGCACATCGTACTTGTCGTAATCGAAGTAAATGTCCTTCACGTTTTGCGCGAAGAGTTCCTGTTCTGTGGCACTGGGACCTGTAGGTGGAGGCGGCACGGGTTCGCGGTTTACCGTCACACGAGCGGTGGCGTCCTGGGTTCCGCCGGCGCCTTTTGCGATGAGATGGTAGGTGGTTGAGTCGGCCGGAGTAACCTGACGCGAGCCGCTCGTGTCGACTGGGCCGATGCCGTCGATGCTGACGTCGGTCGCGTTTGTAGTCTGCCAGGTCAAAGTCGTCGATTGGCCCGGGTCGAGATTATTCGGGTTCGCCGACAACGAGGCTGTGGGAGCGGCGAGTGTGGGTGGCGGCGGGGGCGGCGGCGGGGCGACCTTCTTTGCGCAGGCGCCCAGGAACATGATCGTGCCGAGTGCGAATAGGAGAGTGAGCCATCTCGTCATCATTGTTGTTGTCATTCTCGTTGTTATTGCGTGCTTCACTGATTCCTCCAGTTTTCTGTGCGCCCGCATGGTGGCGTGCAATTTGCAGATTCACGGCAGGGCGCACTCTGGGCCAGCCGCAAAACCGTGCTTGTCAACAACCGGTGGTGGAACTCCAAATCTGTGACCTCAGCGCCTGAGGCGCTTTCATGACGTAGCTCCTGCGGCACGCCTGAAGAGGCTGCGGGAAAAGTCGTTCCCGAGCAAGAACCGCGCCCTCAGCGGCTAAAGCCGCATTCACAACACTGCAGTTATCGCAGCGGTGAACCGCTGCGCCACCCAAAATCCGGTGCAACAACAAAATCCGGTGTGACAGCAAAATCCGGTGTGACAGCAAAATCCGGTGTGACAGCAAAATCCGGTGTGACAGCAAAATCCGGTGCGACAGCAAAATCCGGTGCGACAGCAAAATCCGGTGCGACACTTCTTCCGCAGCCTGTGAAGGCGTGCCCTGATACTAACCTTGCTTGCCACCACACTGCGTCGAGCAATCTACTTCCAACTCCAGTTGGGCTGCGTGTTGACGCCCGTAAAAGTCAGTTGCTTCACATTGGTGCCGTCCGCCAGCATGGCCCAGATCTGGTCGCTGCCCGAGCGGTGAGACTGAAACACAATGTGCCGCCCGTCGGGAGACCAGCAGGGAAAATCGTTGCGCCCCGAGTCGTGGGTGAGTTGCACCCACTGCTTGCTGGCGACGTCCATCAGATAGAGGTCGTTGGAACCCGGCTCTCCGGGCCCGTACTTGCGCATCCAGGAGAAGGTCAGAAACTGGCCATTCGGAGACCAGTTGGGAGAAACCGCGTAGCCTTGATCGGTGACGCGCTGCAGGTTGGTGCCGTCGGCTTCCATGGTATAGATCTGCGGCAGGCCGGTGCGTCCGCTGACGAAAGCGATCTGGGCGCCGGTCTTGCGGTTCCAGGTGGGCGAAACGTCCGGGCCTTTATCGTTGGTCAGGCGGAGCGAGTTTCCTCCGGACGCGTCCACCACGAAAATGTTGGGATAGCCGTTGCGCGAGGAGGAGAATGCGATCTTGCCCTCGGGCGACCAGGAAGGCGAAAGATTCATGCCTCCGAAACGCGGGAAGGCGACCATGCGGTTGAGATCGAATGAGTACATCATGATTTCCCAACCGCCCTTGTTGATCGAGCTGAAGGCCAGCCGCGAACCATCGGGCGAGATGCGCGGCGACAGGGAAATACTTCCGAGGTGCGTGATCTGCTGCTGGTTGGCACCATCGTAGTCCATCATCCAGACTTCTTTGTGGCCGGTGCGCTCGCTGACGAAATAGATCTTGGTTTCGGCGATTCCGGGTACGCCCCCGCCCAGGCGGAAGATGATTTCGTCGGCAAAGCGGTGTGCGATTACGCGCACCGCGTCGCTGGTCGCGCTATCGGTGTACTGCTTGCCGAGTACTTGCGGCGACTTCTCATTCTTTACGTCGTAGAGCCAACCCTGTACCGTAACTTTGCCGGCGGCTGCGTCCAGGTTGCCGAACGCGAGCATGGAGGTGTTGGGCGGCGGGGAATTCCACGCCGTGAAGTTGACTTCGGAGGGTTGGCCCGGCTCCTGCAGCGGATAAAAACTCTTGGAGACAAGATCGAAGATTCCGGCGTTATCGAGGTCGTTCCAGAGCGTGTCGTTGAAAGTCTTCAGCAGGTTGGCGTTGTTTGCGTCGGAGGTCGAGGGCTTGAAGTCGGACGCGGCCAGGCGCACGCGCTCGACGCCGAGGCCGGTGCCGGTGCGAATCCAGTCCTGCGCGGAGCTGGTGGCTGCCAGCAGAAGCAGCGTGACAACTGCGATTACAGCGTGACGACGAATTGGTCGAACCGCGTTACTCAATTTTTGCTCCTGTTGAGTCGTTGGTCGTTAGTCGTTGGCAAGCCGTAGCAAGACTCCAATCTCTGGCCTCAGCGCCTGAAGGCGCTTTCATAACTCAGACCCTGCGGTACGCCTGAAGGCGTGCCCTGATACGAACCGTATTCGCACTGCGGATCGTTTGCAAACCCTCCGAACGACTAACGACCAACTACCAACTACTGACTTACCTCTTGTAGTCGAACCAGAATTCTACCGACACTTTGCTTCCCGAATAATCCGGCGGCAGCGGGCCGAAGTTATCGATGCGTTGAAGCGCCCGGACCGCCGACTGGTCCAGCGACGGCACACCGCTCGACTGCTCGATTTGGACATTCAAGGGGTGACCGTCGCGTGCTATATCAAATGTCAGATAAACGCGCTTCGCCTCCGCGATGCGCGGGTCCACTTCATACTTCAACCAGTTTTCGGTAACTTTCCTCTGCACGGCTTGTACGTACCAGGAATATCGGCTGCCGAAATCGCCGCCACTTCCGGTAAATCCAAATCCGCCCTTGGCGCCTCCTGCGCTCATGGTATATGGGCCGCTGACCGGGCCCCCCTCGCCATACGGAATTTGATTCGACTCGGGCGGTTCTGGTTCCGGCTTCCTTTTGGTAGCGCTGGTCACAGGCTTGGGTTTGACCTTCGTGTTCTTGTCGGGAATCGGAATCGCTTCCGGTTCTTTTTCCTGAACCATGGGCTGCGACTTCGAAAGACCCTTGGATTCCGTTGCCAGGACATTCTTTGTCTCCGCGGGATTGGCGGGCAAGGGAACCGAGCTCACCAGGGTTGCGCCCATGGCATCTCCCCCTCCGCCGCTGCCCCAGCCTTCACCACGAAATCCGTGAATAAACATTGCGTAGAGCGTGACGAAGGCCGCGAACGCCAGATGCAGTCCGAGCGACCAGGCCAGAGGCCGGCGCAGTTGGCCGTGTTCGGAGTAAATGTCGAAGTCGTCCATGCGAAGATCAGTCATGTGAAGATCAGTGATGGCCGGCATGGGTATCCATCGGCTGCGTAACGATGCTGACGTTGCTGATGCCCGCCTGCTTGATGGCGTCCATCACGGTGGCGAAGGCGCCAAACGGGACATCTTCGTCGGAGCGCAGGAAGATCGACTGGTGTTGCGGGTCGCGAATCCTCTGCTTCAGGCGCGCTCCGATCTGGTTGATGTTGATGGGGTCGTTGCCGAGAAAGACTTTTTGCGACTTGTCGATGCTGATGACCAGCCGTTCTTCGGTGATCTCCTTGACGGTGCGGGTGTGGGGCACGTTGACTTCGATCCCGGACTGCAGTATCGGCGCGGTCACCATGAAAATGATGAGCAGTACGAGGACAACATCCACCAGGGGCGTGATGTTGATGTCGGCGAGTGCGGTCTGCGTGCGTCCGTTGGCGGAGGTGAAGGCCATTAGCGCCGCACCTCGGTGGCTGGGGTCGCCTGCTGGCGGTCTGCCGTCTGCGTTTGCCGCTCAACCAGATTCAGCATCTCCAGCGCGAAGTCGTCGTTGCGCGAGGCCATTTCACGAATGGAGCCAATGATGAGATTGTAGGCGATGACCGCTGGGATGGCGGCGGCCAGGCCGGCGGCGGTGGTGACCAGAGCTTCGGAGATGCCGGGAGCGACCGCGCGCAAAGTCGCCGCACCAGCGGTGCCCAGCCCGTGGAATGCGTCGATGATTCCCCAGACAGTTCCAAACAGTCCAATGAACGGCGTAACGGCGCCGGTAATCGCCAGCCAGGGCACGTTGCGTTCGAGGCGTGTGACCTCCTCTGACGATGCGATCTGCATGGCGCGCTGAATGGCCACGAGGTTGTGGATGCCGCCCGTCATTCCCATCTGGCGTTTGAACTCCGCGACTGCGCCTTCAAATACTCCCACCAGCGGGCTGGGACGAAACTGGTCGGCAACCGAGGCAACGTCCTGCATGCGCTGCGCCTTGCGGAAGACGCGGACGAAGCGTCCGCTCTGCCCGCGTGCGCGGCGGATCAGCCGCCACTTGGAAAGAATCACGGCCCAGGAGAGCACACTGAACACGAGGAGCAGGACAAGGACGGTCTTGGCGACCGGACCGGTCTGAAGGACGAGATCAACGATTTCGCCGCCGACAAACAACAGGAGGAGCGAAGAAAAATGCATCGGTTTAGGGAGAACCCCTGTTCAAGATTATAGACCAGGGTGGGGGCGCGTCTCGCCAGGGTACCGCATCGGTCAATGCGGTTGCTTGCGTCTGGGTTGGGCTTCGAAGGCTATTAGTTCGGAATCACTACCTTCACTACATTTGAATAAGCGCTTTCCTCGCCTTGGGCGTTTACCGCACTTGCGACGTAATAGTAGGTCGTTCCAGCCACAACCGTGTTGTCCGTATAGTTGGTGGAGGCTTCCAAGGCGGTATTGATCATCGCGTAAGGGCCTCCGGAGGATGTGCCGCGGAACACGTTGTATCCCACCGGGGTCCCGCCCGCCGCATTCCAGGAAAGAGAGACATAATGGGAACTACTCTGAGCTACGCCTGTACCAGTCAACTGCTCGACGGTGGGCGAGCCTGTTGCATTGCTGGTGAACCCGGCTTGGCCGGAGGCAGCGCCAGAGGCGTTGGGCGTGAATTTAATCGTGACGGCGACGCTCTTCCCAGCCGCAATGGTTGCGGGCAGACTCAGCCCGGATAGGACGAATTCCGAACTCGTCGACGAGTCCGACGAGATGGCCACGGCAGCGTTCGAGGCGGTGAGCGTAGCCTGCAGGCTGGCACTCGACCCCACTGTGACGTTACCGAAATTCAGCGTTGCAGGCGTCACTCCCAGTACCGGCGCCGCGCTGTTTTTGGCCACGCCGGTCCCCGTGAGATCAATTGAGAGTGAAGAATCCTTAGCCGTACTCTGGAGCGTCATGACCCCGGTGGAGGATCCACTGGCAGTCGGCTTGAAGATGACGGGCAACTCGACGCTCGCCCCGGGCTGGATCTGGATTGGCAGGGTGAAAGTGCCGTACCAGAACCCGCTGCTCCCACCTCTCGATTTGTACGTGATGCTCAGGGTTGTGCTCCCGGTGTTCGTGAGTGGGATGGAATAGGTACTGGAACTGCCAATCGCAACATTGCCGAAAGAATGACTGCAAGGGTTGCATTGAAGTTGCTGTGCCGAGGCGAACGCAGGCACCAGCCAAAGGAGCAGGCCTGCGATTAAGACGGGGGAGAATGATCGCATGAATGCAATCTTCACCGAGCGCTCGCTCTCGAAGCAAAATCAGAAGTGCATCCGGCGAATAACTTGTACTAGCCATTTTGAGCACGGGGCGGCCTGTTTCGCGCACCCCGGCGGGGGCGGTCTGTGCTATCCTGCGCGTAAATTATGGATGGCGCAGATTAAAGATTGATGAATTAAGATCGCTAAATTCAAGATTGTTGAATTAAGGATTGCCGTGAATTCTAAAGATCGGCATGAACTTCGGTAACTAAAGATCGAAGGACCCTTGTGCTGGCCGAACTTCGACTCGAAAATTACGCCGTGATCGACAATGTCGTGATCGAATTCGCGGCTGGGCTGAATCTTCTGACCGGCGAGACCGGGGCGGGGAAGTCGATTCTGATTGACGCGCTGGGATTGCTGCTGGGGGAAAAAGCGTCCTCGGAGGTGATTCGAACGGGCGCGGAGCGGGCCGTGGTCGCGGCGGTGTTTGAGAGCGAGGGAGCGGCGGCGCGTTCCATCGCCGGGATACTGGAGACGAACGGTCTGGACGCGGAGAATGGCTCGCTGATTCTGCGGCGCGAGATTGCTCCCAGCGGCAAGGGGCGGGTCTTCATCAATAATCAGCCGGCGACGGTGGCAGTCCTGAAACAGATTGCACCGCACTTGGCGGTGATCCACGCGCAGAATGAATCCATCGTAAACTTCGATGCCGCGGCGCGGCAGGAGCTGCTCGATGCTTACGCCGGAGTCGAGTTGAAGGAAGTATCCGGCGCGTTCGCCCACTGGAAGCAGATTCGCGGGCGCATCGCCGAACTCGAACAGGACGAGCAGGATCGCAATCGGCTTCTGGACCTGTGGAATTTCCAGTGCCGTGAAATCGAAGAGGCGCGGCTGCGGGCGGGCGATAGTGCGCAAGGAGGTCCGCAAGAAGATGAGCAACTGGAAGCCGAGAAGCGCGTCCTGGCCAATGCCGAGAAAATTTACGGCGCGGCCATCAATGCCTTCGACCTGCTCTATGAGGGCAACGCCTCCACTTCGTCGAGCCTGCGCGCCGCGCAGAAGCACCTCGAGGAACTGGCTCGTTATGAGCCGAAGTTTCAGGAAGCGCTCGCGGAGTTGGAGTCGGCGCGCATCAGCGTCGAAGATGTGGGAGCGACGCTGCGCGATTATGCCGGAGGAATCCAGGCATCGCCCGAGCGTCTCGCGGAAATCGAAGAGCGGCTGGCGCTGCTGGACCGTCTGAAACGAAAATACGGGCCTACGCTCGCGGAGACCATTGCTTTCGGCGATGACATACGGCGCAAACTCTTGGAGATGGAGAATAAAGATCAGGTACTACTTGAACTGCGGGCGATGCTGGCTGTGGCTGCCGAGGAGTATCGCAAAGCCGCCCGCACCCTTTCGCGAAAACGCCTGGAGGCGGGACGGAAACTGGAGAAGCTGGTCGAGGCGGAGATCAACGACCTGGCCATGCGCGCCAGCTTTCGCATTGCCGTCGAGGAAAACGAGGGCGAAGAACATTGGACTTCTTCGGGCATCAACCAGGTGATCTATCGTATTACGACTAACGTGGGCGAGACCATGCGCCCGCTGGAGCAGATTGCGTCGGGCGGAGAACTTTCGCGCGTCATGCTGGCGTTGAAGGCGAGCGTCGAGGCGGGGACGAATCCGGCGGTGAAAAAGAAGTCGGCGGCGGC
>JBEKFN010000033.1:0-18321 GCA_050013295.1 Terriglobales bacterium | reverse complement strand
CGCCGCTTCCACGTAGCAGCGCAGCATATTCTCGGTACCAGAGGCCCGAAACAATACCCAGGCGTCGGCGCCGTTGCCGTGCTTGGGAGCGTCGAGGAAGAACTTCACGCCGTCGCGATTCTCCTTGCGCAGGATGGAATATGCGCCGAGCTTCGTGGTCTGCGGATCGGCGGCGCGGCGGATGGCGCTGTCCTTGATCTCATCGGAAATGTGCAGATCGCGCCGGCCGTAGGAGTGCGCGCCGAATTCACGCTGCAGATCGGCGACAAACTCACCGAGCGGTTTCCTTTCTTCCGCCATTACATTCGCCAGCAGGAGCGCGTTGAGAATGCCATCGCGTTCCGGGAGAAAGCGGCCGTATCCGATGCCGCCCGATTCTTCTCCGCCAATCAGAATTTCGTGCTCCATCATAAGGTCGGCAATGTACTTGAAGCCGATCGAGGTCTCGCGCAGCTGGCGACCAAACTTGGCGGCGATGCGGTCGATCCTGCCGCTGGTGTTGAATGCGCGCACCACATCTCCCGGCCACTTCTTGTACACCAGCAACCAGTTCAGCAGAACGGCAAAGCACTTGTGCGAATCGACGAAGCTCCCATCTTCTGCCACAGCACCGATACGGTCGGCATCGCCGTCCGTTGCCAGACCGGCGTGGCATTTTTCTTTCACTACGGTTTCCTGCAGCAGCGCCACGTGCGGCAGAATCGGTTCGGGATTGATGCCCGGGAATAGCGGGTTCACTTCCTGACGGATCGCTATGTAGCGGATGCCGTGCGCGTCAAATATTTTCGGAAGAACTCCGCGGCCGGAGCCGTACATGGAGTCGATGGCAAATTTGAAATTCGCGCGGCGGATGAGGTCGAGATCGGCGAACTGCGAAACTGCTTCGACGTAGGGGGGCTTCAGGTCCACTTCTTCGATTTTCGCGGGTGCCCCACTCATTCGCGTTCTGGGCGAATGAGTGGGCGGGCGGCCGCTGGGCATCGCTCCGGCCGCTAGTTCGTCTTCGATGGACTTCATGATCGCGGGCGTGGCCGAGCCTCCAAACTTGGCTTTGAACTTCACGCCATTCCAGTTCCACGGATTGTGGCTCGAGGTGACCATGACGCCGCCCGCTGCGCCCAGTTTTTTGACGTTGTAGGAAACCGCGGGGGTAGGCACGTAGTCGTTAGCAAGCAGCACGGGAACGCCCGCGTCGGCGATCACTTGAGCGACGGCACGAGCGGCACGGTCCGACAGGAAGCGCGTGTCATAGCCGATAATGACACCGCGAGCGGGATCTTCGTGCTTGAGGACGTAAGATGCAATGGCGCCCGCGACCCGCCGCACGTTGTCGAAAGTGAAATCGTCGGCAATGAGGCCGCGCCAGCCGTCGGTACCGAATTTGATTTGGGTCATGGGATCCGTCGTTCGCTGTTTCGCCGCTCGCTGTTCGCAACACCCTTTTGGATGGACATCCCAAGTGGAGCGAGGAACCTGCCTGTGCGAACAGCGAGCGGCGAAACAGCCAACGACGCTCACACAAGTTTCTTCAGCTTTTTCTCGTCCAGATACTTCACCACTTTGCCGACATCCTGTGACTGGTCGAGCGTGGTGACGAGCAGGGCGTCTTCGGTCTCGACAATCACCAGGTTGCTCACGCCGACCAGAGCGACAAACTTTCCGGGAGCGTGCACGTAATTATTCTTTGCATTCAGGGCAAAACTGTCCGACGCCGAGACCAGGCTTCCGTCGCCAGGTTTCACCTTCGCCGCTTGGTGCTCGTGCAGCGCGGCCCAGGAGCCGAGGTCGTTCCATCCGAAGTCGGAGGGCAAACAGAAGATGCGCGACTGGGCTTCTCCCTTGGCCGACCGCGGCTCCAGCACCGCAAAGTCGATGCTGATGTTTTCACACTTCGGGTAGAGCTTGCGAAAAGTCTCCGCGAACTTGCGCGTGCTGTAGGCGGCGGCAATTTTTTCGAGGAGGGGAGCGGTGTTCGGAAGATGCTCGTGCAGCGCGTTGGCGAGCGTGTCGGCGCGCCAGAGAAACATGCCGCTGTTCCAGAAGTAGTTGCCCGCCTGGAGAAACTGCCGCGCTTTGGCGAGCTCCGGTTTTTCGGTGAAGCGGCGCACGCGCAGGGGGCCGTCATGATCGGGAGCCCCCGACTCAATGTATCCGTAGCCGGTTTCGGGGCGAGTGGGGCGGATGCCGAGCACAACGACGTTGTCTCCCGCGGCGGCGATCTCGATTCCTCGGCTGAGAGTAGCGCGATATTGAGCAGGGTCGGCGATGACGTGATCGGAGGGAAACAGACCGAGCACTGCATCGGAGTCGTGACGAAGCAAAAGAAATGCCGCTAAACCAATCGCGGGCGCTGTGTTGCGGCCCGCGGGCTCGGCGATGATCTGCTTCGGAGGAAGTTTTGGAAGCTGACGCAGGATGGCGGGGCGCAGGTCGTCGTTGGTGATGATCCAGAAACGGCTCCGCCCGGCCATGGGTGCGAGGCGCGCGACGGTCTGCTGGATCATGGTCTGCTTGCCATCGAGCGCGAGCAATTGCTTGGCGCGGCGCTTGCGGCTCAGCGGCCAAAAGCGCGTGCCTCGGCCGCCAGCCAGGATTACTGGATAGAAGTGCGGGTTCGTCTTCACGGTCGCTGCAAGCCTAACATTTACGCGGGGCGCGGCGAAAGGCTTCACCACAGCGGGCACAGGGGATCACAGGGGAAAAGTGTGTGAAGAATTTGATCTTCGCGGTGAACCTCTGAGCCTCCTGTGGTGGAGATTTTCGGTTACCGCCGAGTCGCGGGCTCAGGCAGGGATCCACTCGGCACGTAGGCTTTCAAGAACTCGATCGCCCACTGCGGACGCACCGTGAAACCCTGTAGGGCTGCGGGAATCACGACCGCGTCGCCCTTGGCCAGCGTGACCGGGCCGAGGCCCTGCGCCTCTACAACTCCGCAGCCTTCCACCGCGACCAGGATCTGCACCGAAGTTTTCCTGGACTCATCTTTCTCGGACGCGATGGTCGAGAAATCCTGCGGCGCTTTCAATTCGAACAAGTCCACCGCGAAGTAAGGCGCAGCGATCATGGAAGAGCGCCGGTTTTTGCCGTCGTTGATGGCAACGGGCGCGGGGCGGATCACTTTGCCGGAGGCAGTACGCTCTTTGACCGCGCCCAGGCCTTGCTCTAGATGCAGCGGGCGCGGGCGTCCGTAGTCGTAAAGACGATAGGTGGTGTCGGACTGCTGCTGCGTCTCCACTATGACGGAGCCTGGTCCCAGCGTATGCACCGTGCCACCGGCCACGTAAATCATCTCGCCCTGATAAACATTGATCCAGTTGAGCAACTCTTCCGCGCGCTTTTCATGGATAGCTTGCTCGAATTGAACGCGCGTAACGCCGGGCTGCAGGCCCAGCGCGATCTGCGCTCCAGGCTTGGCATGGGCCACGTACCAGCATTCGGTTTTGCCCCAGGGCTCGCCGAAGCTCTGAGCGGTGGCGTCGTCGGGGTGCACCTGGACGGAGAGTTTTTCCTCGGGAAACAGAAACTTCAGAAGCAACGGAAAGCGCTGTGGGTCGGGCGCAGCGGTGCCCACGAGTTCAGAGCCGAATTCTTTGCTCAGGTCTCCGAGCGAACGTTTCGCCAGCGGACCATTTGCAACCACGCAGTTGTCGCCGGTGAGCCAGGCTTCGCCGATTTTTTCGTTGAATTTGTGATTTGGATAGATCGCAGAAAGGTCGAGCGTGCCCCACGGGCGCGGGTCGAAGGCGGGCGACATCAGGAATGGGTAGAGTTGGCTCATGCGGGCAGCGACAAATCGTCGAATCCATTGGAGCAGGTGTTGGTGTCGCTTCCTTGGCGGTAGCCTTTACGAATCTTCCAGCTTTTGGAAGGTTGCGCTTAGTTCTTCGCCGGGGTTTTTCTTTGCTTCGCCGTCGATTTCCAGCAACAGGGGCGGCTTTTGCGGGGCGGTGCGCAGCAATTCCATAGTCTGTTTCCAATCGATCGATCCGTTGCCCGGCCAGAGGTGCGAGTCTTTGTCTTTGTTGTTGTCGTGCACGTGGGTCGAGCAGATGTGGTTCTTCAGCGTGGCGAAAGCTTCGGGGATGCCATTCATCATGTGCGCGTGGCCGCAATCGAAGCAGACGCCGATGTCGTCGAAATGCATGGTCTTGATGAACTCGACGAGGCGCTCGGGAGTGGAAAGTTCGTTGGGAATATTTTCCACGAGCACTCTTACGCCGAGCGGCTTGGCGAAGGCGCGCAGGTGCTCGACGCAGGTCATGGCGGCTTCGAATTTCTTTTCGTCGAAGGCTTCGTTGGGATTGCCGATGTGCTGGATGAGAAAGCGGAACGGGATATGCTCGGCGATTTCGAGGGAGCGTTTGATTTCGTCCATGGCATCGATGCGTCCGGCGCGGTCGGTGGAGGCGATGTTGACGGGCGGCGAACCGGTGCGTCCCCACTCGTAGTCGGAGTACAGAGGCGCGTGGACGGAATTGAGTGGAATGCCGGTGGAGCGGAACCAGTCGGCAATTTCGCGGACATGCTGCTTGCGATTGGCGTAATCGAAGTGCTGGCGGGCGGCGAAGATTTCGATCGACTGGGTTCCCCCCTTGACCAGCTCGTCAAGCAAGCCCGGATGGAGTCGTTCCTTTACATAGACGTACGTCGATACAGCCCGCAGCATCAGTAACCCACCGCCTTCCCGTTGTTGCGTCCGTCGCTGGCGCCGAGGCGCTCGCCGGTCTTGGGGTCAATCATAATGCACTCGCCATCTCCCCAAAAATGTTCGACGTTCAGCTTGTGCCCTTTGGAACGCAGAAGATTCATTGTATCGGGAGAGAGGCGGTCTTCGACGAGAATCTGATCGGGGAGCCACTGATGATGAAACCTGGGCGCGTTGACCGCTTCCTCGATATCGAGCGAGAAATCCACGACGCCGATGAGGATGTTGGCCACAGTGGTGATGATGGTGGGGCCGCCGGGCGAGCCGAGAACGAGGAAGAGCTGGCTGTCTTTGGGAGCATCCTTTCTGAGGACAATGGTCGGGGTCATGGCGGAGAGCGGGCGCTTGCCCGGGCCGATAGCGTTGGCGGGGCCCTGGATGAGTCCGTAGATGTTGGGGACGCCTTGTTTGGCGGCGAAGTCGTCCATTTCGTCGTTGAGCAGGAAGCCCAGACCTTCGGCGGTGACGCGGGAACCGAAGGCGTCATTGAGCGTGGTGGTTACGGAAACGGCGTTGCCTTCGGCATCGACTACGGAATAGTGGGTAGTGTTTTCCGGTTCGCGAATGAGTGTGGGCCGCCACTGGGCTACGCGCTCGAGTTCACTGAAGATCGACGGGCGTTTCAGGTCTGTGCTCACGCTGGCGAGGTTGGGGTCGATGGAGTCGCGCCAGGCGGCGGCGTACTTTTTGTCGATGAGCTGCGCGACGGGAACTTTGGTGAAGTCGGGATCGCCCATGAAATCGGCGCGATCATAGAAGGCGCGACGGAAGGCTTCGGCCTCGAGGTGGATGGCGCCGGCGGAACGGTTGCCGGATTTCGCCAGGTCGTAGCCTTCAAGAATATTGAGGATTTCGACGAGTGCGACTCCGCCGGAAGATGGCGGCGGAGCGCTGATGATGTCGTAGCCGCGATAGGAGCCGCGAATGGGCTCGCGTTCTTTGACTTCGTAAGCGGCGAGGTCGGCGGCGGTGACCATGCCTCCGCCTTTGTGGATGGCCGCGGCCAGTTCGCGGGCCATGGCGCCGCGATAGAACTCGTCGGGATCCTTGGCGAGGCGTTCGAGGCTGCGGGCGAGCTCGGGCTGTTTGAATAGTTCGCCGGGCTGGTAGTGGTTTCCGTCGCGCAGAAAAATGCGTTTGGATTCGGGAAACTGGGCGAGGTACTCATCGTCTTTCAGAGCTTGCGCGTCCTCGTAGGCGAGGGGGAAGCCATCGCGGGCGAACTTGATGGCGGGAGCCATTACTCTTTCTATCGATAGCTTGCCGTATTGTTTTTCCGCGTAGACGAGGCCGGCCACGGTGCCCGGGACGCCGATGGATTTGTATCCGACGACGCTGGACTCTTTGCTGGACTCCGGGATGACGTTACCCTGGGCGTCGAGATACATGTTTGCGGTGGCAGCGGCGGGCGCTTTTTCGCGGAAGTCGATGAAGTGAGTTTCCCCGGTGGCGTTGCGGAGAAGAAGGAAGCCGCCTCCGCCGAGGTTTCCGGCTTGGGGATGGACGACGGCGAGCGCGAAGCCGGTGGCGACGGCGGCATCGATAGCGTTGCCGCCCGAGCGCAGCATCTCAACGCCTGCGCGCGAGGCGAGTTCGTGGACGCTGCTGACGATGGCGTGCGGAGCGTGCGTGGGACGCAGAGGCGCGGCCGCTACGGTTGCGGCAAGTAAGGCGCACAGAGTGCAGAGGATCAAGAAACTACGTTGAATGCGCATGGATTGGGCGAACGTACGAGGCTAGCCCACGGGGTTGCAGGGAGTCAAACCGAGTTCACCGCCGAGACGCGGAGGACGCCGAGAAAATCTTTACCACAGGGGACACCCTTCGACTTCCCCCTCGGCTCCGCTCGGGGCTTCGGCAAAAATAGGGCAGGCTTTGGGGAACAGAGGACACCGCTTACTTTTTGCGGCGTTTGCTTGGCGCCTTCTTGCGCACGGCTTTACTCTTTGGCGCCTTTGCTACGACCAGATCGTAGGACTGGCGAATCAGGGCTTCGAGTTCCGCGGCGGGCAGGATGTTGGAGTTTGCCAGAAGTATCCATTTGTAGCGGCCGACGTAGGGGGCTTGGGAGATGCCTTCGACTTCGAGTAGTTCGTCGAATTTTTCCGGAGTGCATTTAAGGCAAACGGGCGCGCGGTTGCCTTGAGAAAGGTCGACGATGGTGAAGAGTTTGCTTCGCACCTTGAAGCACAGGTCTTCGGCCCACTGGATGTTTTCGGTCGCGTCGGGGAGGGAGAGGCAGAGTTTGCGGATCCATTCGACGTCGGGCATGGGGAGATGATAGCGCGGTAAAGTTTGCTGGAGAGCCGGGCGTCCCGCCCGGCGGGACGGGCGAGGACGCCCGTCGCTCCACCGGATACTACACCTGGTCTCTGGCTTCGCCCAGCACCACCGTTACTTCCATCTGCTTCTTGCCTCGGAAGATGGTTACCTTCACGGTGTCGCCGGCACGGTGTTTGTTCATGATCTGGGCGAGGGTCTGCTGGCTTTCGATTTTTTCTCCGTTGATGGCGACGATTAAATCTCCACCGATCATGATGGGAGTGTTGCCGAGGTAGGCTCGCTCGGAGCCACCGCGCAATCCGGCACGATCGGCGGAGCCTCCGGGAACAGCTTGCACGATGAGGAGTCCGTAGTTGGCGGCGAGGCTCAGTTCTTCGGCGATTTCGGAATCTATGGGGATGGTGCGAACGCCGAGCGCGGGACGGCGCACGCGTCCGAGCGTGACCAGGTCGTTGACTACGGCTTTGGCGGTGTTGATGGGGATGGCGAAGCCGATGCCGGCGCTTTGTCCGACGCTGGAGGCGATCATGGTGTTGATGCCGATAACTTGGCCGTGCCAGTTGAGCAGCGGGCCGCCGGAGTTTCCGGGGTTGATGGCGGCGTCGGTCTGGATGGCTTCTTCGATGACCAGGCCGTCGGGCTCCTGCACCTGGCGGATCGAACTGACGATGCCGAGCGTGAGGGTTCCGGCGAGGCCGAAGGGATTGCCAATCGCATAGACCTTCTGGCCGACTTGTAGATTGGAGGAATCGCCGAGAGTCATCGGCTGCAGGTCGGGAGCTTTGATCTGGACGATAGCCAAGTCGTGAGACTTGTCGGTGCCGACGATGGTGGCCTTATATTTCTTGCGGTTGTGGAGCGTGACTTCGACCTGGCGCGCGTCGGCGATGACGTGATAGTTGGTGAGGATGTGTCCTTCTTTGTCGATGACAAAACCGGAGCCCTGGCCTTCCTGCGGCACCAGACCGTAGAAGAAGTCGAAAGTCATGACGCGCGAGGTGATGTTGACTACCGATGCGATGTTCTTGCGGTAGACACTGATGTTGTTCTGCTCTTCGGCGTCGAGCGCTTCGCTGCCGGCGGCTTCGGTGATTTCAACGTGCTGCGGACGGCTGATCCAGTTGGCGGGATGGAGGCGCCCGTTGCGATAGGTGGTGAAGTAGAAAAAGGCGGACGCTAGAAGAATTGCGAAGATAAGAGTACGCAAGAATCTCATCGTGGTTAGTCCTTGAAAGCCTGTAAGTCGAATTCTAGCGAAAAAATGCGATTTACCGCAGAGGACGCGGAGGGCGCAGAGAAAATCTTTACCCCAGGGCACAGGGGGACGCAGGGGAAAGCCAGTCATATAAGACTGTGCGCGGTCTGCGTGCTCTGCGGTTCAGCGGTTTGGTTTTGCCCCAGCCACACGGGATTTTGCTTGATCGAGAGATATACGCCGGCATGACCAGCGTGATATCGGGAAGGTGGGTGCCTCCGCGAAGGGATCGTTGAGCATGACGACTGTCGCCGGGGTCGAGAGCGCACTGTTCCACAGCCGCGGCAACCGACATGGGCATGGAGCCCAGGTGCGCCGGCATGTGATCGCCCATGGCGATAACCTGGCATGCGGGACCGAAGACGGCGCAGGAGTAGTCGCGGCGCTCTTTGATATTGGGAGAGAAGCGGCGCAGAGAGGCTCCCTTCTTCTGCGATGGAATGGCAGAGGTTCTTGAAGACCTCGAGTTCGACAGGATCACGCATGTGCGTGACGAGTGTACGCCAAGTCGGGAGCAATTGTGGGGCTATACTGAGTGTCTTCCTTAAGCAGGTTGTCGATCGGAGGTTGTCGATGCGATCCATCGCGGTTTTTGTTGCATTGGTGGCTATGTTCTCGGTTAGCGCAGCCAAGGATGAGTTTCAAGCCGGTGATTTCGTCAAACAGCATTTGAATTCCATCGGGACCGAGCAGGCTCGGGCGACGGTGAAGAACCGCGTAGCCCAAGGTACGGTGACGTTCCAGATCTTGAATCGTGGGCCGCAAACCTGGGAGGGACCCGCGACTTTGGTTTCTGAAGGCGACAAACTTGCTTCATTGATGAAGTTACCCCCTGCTGCCTACCGTACGGAGTGGTTTGTGCGGGATGAAAAGAGGACTTCGGTAGCGCCGGTGAAACCTGGCAGTTGGACCGAATTTGGCGACTTTATCAAAACACACAACGAGATTCTTACTGAGGGCTTGTGGGGAGGCGCGCTCTCGATCGGCTGGGCGCTGGCACACCTGGACGAGCGTCGCGCGAAGCTGGAGGATCGCGGGGTGAAAAAGGTGGACGGAGTCGAATTTCATCGCATCGACTACATCCCTAAGAAAAGCAGCGATCTGGAGATCCAACTCTATTTCGAACCCGACACGTTTCGGCACGTTATGACTGTTTATCTCATGACGATCTCCGCGCACTCGGCCCGTACCGTTAATCAAGCAGGAAATGAGAAGGAAATGCATTACCGTCTGGAAGAGCGGTTTGGAGATTTCAAGAGCGTTGACAACTTGACACTGCCCGCGCGGTGGATCATACGGTTTACGTATGGAGCGGTGTCCGAGGGGATTATCGACCAATACGACATAACCGAGAAGAAAATATCTTACAACCTGACGCTCGATCCGAAGAACTTTGAGATTAAGTAAGTCTGCTACCCTGCGGGATTGAATTGTCCGGTGCTACACTTTTCTGATTATGGCTGAAAGGCGTTCGCGGATTTGGGTATGGTTGTTGGTGGGCGGCGGGCTGTTTGCGCTGTTCGTGGTGGCGGTGTTTACGCTGGTGTACCTGAGTTTCGGCGGACGGGATGAAGAAGCGTTTTCCGGCTTCGGTCCCAAGATTGGCGTGGTTGAACTGGACGGCGTAATTTTCTCTCCCAAGGTGATTGTCCCCCAGCTCAAGAAGTTTGCCGATGACGATTCCGTCAAGGCCATCGTCATTCATGTGAATTCGCCCGGAGGCGGCGTGGCCGCGTCGGAGGAGATCTACCGCGAAGTGAAACGGATTAGAGACGAAAAAAAGAAGCGGATTGTGGCTTCGATTGAGACGGTGGGCGCGAGCGGCGCGTATTATGTGGCGTCGGCGACCAACAAGATTTATGCGGATAACGGCAGCGTGGTGGGGTCGATCGGAGTGATTGCCGAGTGGGTGAACTACGGCGAACTGCTGCGCTGGGCGAAACTGAACGCCATCACACTGAAGTCGGGGGAATTCAAGGACACAGGCAATCCCACGCGCGAAATGACGCCGGCGGAGCGCGTGTACATGCAGGGCTTGATCGACAACATGTATACGCAGTTCATCCAGGCGGTGGCCGAAGGGAGGCATGCGAAGGAAGCAGACATCCGCGCGATTGCGGATGGAAAAGTCTGGACCGGCGAGCAGGCGGCTTCGCTGAAACTGGTGGATCAGATTGCAGATTTCGAAGGGGCGGTAAAAGATACGGCCCGGGCGGTGAATATCTCCGGCGAACCGACGCTGGTCTGGCCTCCGAAAGAGAGGCGGTCGGGGCTGGATCTGCTGTTTGGTGATGTTTCCGATTATTTGCCAACCCGGGAGAAGCTATTGGAGCAGCAGGTCGGCTTTTACTATTTGTGGAAGTAGCCGGTTCTAGGTGTCCGCCTCCCTACTTGCACAGAACCCCTTAAATTTGAGAAGGTTATAGGCGGACGCAGTGCAGCGTCGGGGGCGGCACAGCCCTCGGGCACGGAACCGTTCAGGAGCCGGCCCCCAAGGGAGCATAGAGGCATATGACAAAGGCTGACCTGATCGAAGAAGTTTCCCGGCTGGCGGAATTAACTCGCAAAGACAGCGAAGTGATTGTGGATACGATCTTTGACAGCGTGGTGCGGTCGCTGCGGGTGGGCGACAAAATCGAAATACGCGGGTTTGGCAGCTTCCGCACGCGCCAGCGCAAGCCGCGCGTCGGCCGGAACCCGAAAACGGGCGACCGGGTGGAAGTTCCGGCAAAGAAGATCCCGTTCTTCAAGCCCAGCAAGGAATTGAAAGACCTGGTGAACAGTGGCGCGGCAGGGGAAGTGGCTCCCGCAGCGGCGCCTGTACCGCCCACGCCGCCCAGCGCGCACTAGAGGCACGATGGAGCGACGGGCGTCCTCGCCCGTCCGATGGGTGCATGCCGGGCGGACGCCCGGCCCTCCACCGGCAACCTCGGCAAACTCACCCGTTGCATGTGTAAGATATGGGAAGCCGGGGCCCGTAGCTCAACGGTTAGAGCAGCAGACTCATAATCTGTTGGTTCCTGGTTCGAATCCAGGCGGGCCCACCAAACCCTCAGTCATAACATCAGCGCATCACCCCAGCGGCAAACTGAAGTAAAAAACCGACCCGTGCCCTAGCTGGCTGGTGAGGCCGAGGCGGCCTCCGTGGGCTTCTACTATGGCTTTGCAGATTGCCAGTCCCATGCCCGTGCCGTGGACTTGCACGCGCTGGTTTCGTCCGCGGTAAAATTTTTCGAAGACGAGCGCTTGCTCGAAATCGTCGATGCCGGGACCGCGATCGGCGATGTTGATGGTGAGCATCTGGTCGTTGTCTTTGGCTTCCGCGGTGATGCGGATCGGGGCACCGGCGGGTGAGTACTTGGCGGCGTTCTCGATCAGGTGGACCAGAACTTCCTTGATGTGAGCGGGGTCCATGCGCGCGTTGGGAAGGCCGGCGGGGATTCTGACTTCCACGGGATGCTGGAGCAGGAGTTGCTTCATGTCGTTGAGCGCTTCCTCGACCACGGGGCCGATGGGCGAGGATGCGAAGCGGAATTCCACTTTGCTGGCATCCAACTGCGCCATCTCGGCGGCCTCTCCGATCAACCGGTTGAGCCGATCGCTTTCCTCGTTGATGATGGTCAGCAGTTCCTGTCTCTCCTCCGGCGAATGATTGGGGCTGCCGAGAAGCGCGGTCACCGACGCTTTGATGGCGGTGAGCGGAGATCGAAACTCATGGGTGACGGAATCGAGCAGGACGGAGCGCAATTGCTCGCTTTCGCGGGAGGCCTCAGCGCGGCTGAGTTTTTCGACAGCGCCGGCGCGCTCGATGGCGATGGCCACCAGGCTGCCGATGGCCTCCAAGGTTTGGCGCGACAGAAGCGAACCGGAGACACCCATGCAACCCACCACGCGCATGCCCATGCGGAGCGGCATAAAGGCCAGTTGGTGGACTGTGTCGAACCGCGGTTCGCCGCGCACGCAGATCAATTGGAGATCGCGGGATTCCAATCCGTCGATGGTGGGGCCAGAGCGATAAACGTCGCTCCGGCTGGAGAGCGAAATCGCGGCTGACCGGATGCCGAATGACTCTGCGATGTAGCGGGGAATCAGGTTCAACAACTCGGCCGGATTGTCGCTCGAAAGCAGCAACTGGCTGAAGGCGTAGAGGCGTTCGAGTTCCAGCCGGCGCTCGACGGCAGAGCGCGCCCCGCGCCGGGCGCGGGCCGACAGTTCGCTGACCGCGGCCGCGGTGACCAGGAAGGCGCACAGGGCGATCCAGTTCTGCGGGTCGGCAATGGTAAAGGCGCCGATCGGAGGCAGGAAAAAGTAATCAAAAGCGATGGCGGCGATCACCGACAAGAAAACGGCTTGTCGAAAGCCCCAGGACGCGGAGATCCCGAGGACGCTCAGTAAGAAAGCGAGCGCCACGGTGGTCGGATTCAGATGGAGCCAGCGGTAGCCGACGAGAGTAATTCCGGCCACAGACAGCGCCGCGATCAGATATCCCCATCCCGATCTGGCCACGGCCCTCACGAGGCGATTGTAGTCGAAAGGCAGGAAAATGAGGTCAGAGGTTAGAAGTCAGATTGCAGAGGTTAAACCCCAAGATCGGCGGCGCTGATTGAGTGATGCTTTGACCTCTGCAATCTGACCTCTAACCTCTGACCTTCCGTTACTTTGAACCGTACATCTTTCCCACATCGACAAAGTCCGATGTCTCAACGACAATAATCGCGATGACCAAGACCCCCGACCAATGGCTGGAGGACGTTTCGCCGACGAAGAAGGGAGGCAGGTTCAAGCTCTTTCTTGGCTATGCCCCGGGCGTGGGCAAGACCCACACCATGCTGACCGAGGCGATCCGGCGGCACACCCGCAACGAAGATGTGGTGATCGGAGTTGTGGAAACGCACGGACGGAAAACAGTGGCGGATCTGGTCACGAACCTGGAAGTCGTGCCGCGTAAGGCGATCGAGTACAAGGGCGCGCTTTTCGAAGAGATGGACGTAGACGCCATTCTTGCGCGCAAGCCGCGGGTGGTGCTGGTGGACGAATTGGCGCACACCAATATCGAGGGCAGCAAGCATCGCAAGCGCTATGAAGACGTGCTGGAACTGCTGGATGCGGGGATCGACGTTCTTTCCACAATGAACATCCAGCATCTGGAGAGCGTGACCCCAACGGTGCAGGGAGTCACCGGGATCCAGGTGCGGGAAACGGTTCCGGACTGGGTGCTGCAAAGAGTCAACGAAGTGGTGATGATCGACCTGACTCCGGAGGCGTTGCAGAACCGGATGCGGCGCGGCGACGTTTATCCGCAGGAGCGCGTGGGACGGGCGCTGGAGAATTTTTTCCGCGAGACCAACTTGATCGCTTTGCGCGAACTGGCATTGCGCCAGGTGGCTCAACAGGTGGATCTAAGCCTGGAACAGCACCGCGGAGAGGAACAGGAAGATCGAGCAGCGGTAGCCATCCGCGAGCGGATTGCGGTATGTATCAGTTCGAACCCGGCGGCGCAGTATCTGGTTGCCCGCGGGGCTCGCATGGCGCAGGCCATGAATGCCGAGCTCTTTGTGGTCTATACCGACCTGGGGCAGGATAGCAGCGAAGCGAATCAGCGAACCTTGGCCGCCAACGTGCGCTTCGCGGAAAACGTCGGAGCCTCGGTGGTGCGGCTGAAGGGGAAGAGCGTGGCTGAGGCGGTAGCGGAATTCGTCAACGAGAAGCACATCACGCAAGTTGTTTTCGGACGCTCGGCGACGCGGGGCTGGAAACGATATTTCTATCTTTCGGCGATCCATCAATTTTTGCGCGACGCCCCGGCGGTGGACGTGCACATCGTGACGCAGGAACCCGGCTAACTGGGCATCTCGCAGCATAAGAGCTGGAGCACAAACGGTGGAGCATAAACACATTCTGGTGGTGGACGACGAATCCCAGATCACGCGGGTGCTGCGGACTTCTCTATCCAGTCACGGATATGACATTCGCGTGGCCAACGACGGCGAGACTGCGCTGGAGATCATGAAAGACTGGTCGCCGGATCTGGTCATTACCGACCTAACGATGCCCAACATGGACGGACTGGAGTTGTGCCGGCAACTGCGGACGAAGACGCAAATTCCCATCATCGTGCTCTCGGTGAGGGGTGAGGAGCGGACCAAGGTCAAGGCTCTGGATGCGGGCGCGGATGACTACGTGACCAAGCCGTTCGGTATGGAGGAACTCCTGGCGCGCGTCCGCGCCAATCTTCGCCGCGCACGGAAGGAAGAGTCGGAACTGGAGCCGATAGAAACGGGCGACTTCAAGATCGATCCCGGAGCCCGCAGCGTTTTCGTGAAGGGCCGCGCAGTCCACCTCACGCCGAAAGAATTTGACTTACTCGCGTATCTGGCCCGCCACGCTGGCAAAGTGGTAACGCATCGCGCCTTGCTGGGCGCGGTCTGGGGTGGTGAAAGCACAGAACAGATAGAATACCTGCGCGTGTTCGTTGCGCAACTCCGCAAGAAGCTGGAACCCTCGCCAAATTCCCCTCGCTACATTGTGACCGATCCCTGGGTAGGTTATCGCTTCGAGCCCGGAGAGGATCGGGAAGACTGAAGTTGGCCGCTGGTTCTGCAGCGGTAAAAGGCCAGCTTTTTCTGCTGGACTGACGGCGCGGCTGAAGTCGCGCCCCTTCAAAACAAAGTCAAGATCAAGTTCTATTCGCGGCCCCTCGCCATCTCTACTGCCCTCAGCACGGCTCGCGCCTTGTTCTCCGTCTCTTCAAACTCACGCTGCGGATCGGAATCGGCTACGATTCCCGCGCCCGCTTGCAAGTACGCCTTCTTGCCTTTCATGAGCAGCGTGCGAATCGCGATGCACGAATCCAGATTGCCCGCGAAATCGGCGTAAAGGATGGACCCGCCATACACTCCGCGCCGCGTCGGCTCCAGTTCTTCGATGATCTGCATGGCGCGAACTTTGGGCGCGCCGCTGAGCGTTCCCGCGGGAAAGCACGCGGCAAAGGCGTCCATCGCATCCAGTTCAGGACGCAGCCGGCCTTCGAGCGCCGAAACCAAGTGCATCACGTGCGAGTAGCGCTCCACGTACATCAGGGCGCGTACTTTGACCGACCCATACTCGCTGACTCGACCCAGATCATTCCGGCCAAGATCCACCAGCATCACGTGTTCAGCGCGCTCTTTCTCGTCGGCGAGCATTTTCTTTTCGAGCGCCGCGTCTTCCGCTTCGTCGCGTCCGCGCGGATGCGTCCCGGCAATCGGGCGGTATTCGAGCCTTCGTCCGCTGGCCCGCACCAGCATTTCGGGAGACGAACCGAGCACGTGCATTGCAACGGAATCTTTTCGCCCGCCATCCTTCCGTCCGCCGCCGAACCGCAAGAAATACATATACGGCGACGGATTCACCGTCCGCAGCGCGCGATAGAGATCGAGCGGGGCGACTCCCGGCTCGAAATCCCAACGCTGCGAAAGCACGACTTGGAAAATGTCCCCGGCAGCGATGTACTCCTTGGCTCGGCGCACGCTTTCCAGGAACCTTGGCTTAGAAGTGCGTGGCTTCGGAGTGCCCGCCCGCGTCGCCAGCTTTGACTTGGTGGCTGCTTTGCGCCAGTGCGCCGGCTTCCACCCCGAGGCGAGTTTTTTCTCGATGCGCGCGATGTCTTTCACGGCGCGCTCGTAGGCAACTCGGAGCGCTTCCCGCGTCGCGGCTTCCGTCACATCCGCCGACGCCACAATATCGATCTGGTGCCGCAGATGATCGAAGGCGAGCACGCGGTCGAAAAACATCAGCACACAGTCAGGAACGTCCAAGTCATCCGTAGCGTGCTCTCCGATGTTCTCCAGCCGCCGTACGATGTCATACGCGCAATAACCGACGGCGCCGGCGGTGAACGGCGGCAAGCCTTCCATTGCCGCTGGACGATGCTGCTGCAGCAATTCCTTGATGACTGCGAAAACATTTCCCGTGCGCCGCTCGACTTTCTTAATGCGGTCACGTTCGATCGTGATCTCATTGCCGCGCGATTGCAGCCGCAGAAACGGGCGCACCCCGAGAAACGTATATCGTCCAATCTTTTCTCCACCTTCGACCGACTCCAGCAAGAAGGCGTCGGGCTCTCCCTCAGCCACGGCGAGAAAAGCGGAAACCGGCGTCAGCAGGTCGGCCGAGATCGACTTCGCCACCGGAACCAGCGTGGCGCCGCGTGACAATCGGGCGAACTCTTTGTAGTCCGGACGGATCATGCTTCTCACCAGAACTTCATTATAAGGAAGCCGATCTTTGCACTCATACTTCCCGTCGTCGGCATCGAGGCCTGCTAAGTAGCCGGAGGGAGGGCATCGAGAGATTCAGGATGGAACCCGACTCAGATCGACGGCAGGGGGGTAGATAGTATTTTCGCGTTCGAGGGTTCGTACTCGACGATGTACCCAGCCACCGCGCTCGCTGCGACGGTCAGCGGCGATGCCAAATACAACTGCCCCGGCCCGCTGCGTCCGGGAAAATTTCGGTTCTGCGCGCTGATCGTGACCTGATCGGGACGCGTCGATACTCCCGGCCCCGCATTGATGCACGCGCCACAACTGGGCTCGATCACGTGCGCGCCCGCCTGCTCGAAGATTTCAAGATAACCTTTGCGCTTCGAGTACTCGCGCGTTTCCTGGGAGCCGAATTGGATCCAGAACGCGACATTCTTCGAAACTCGTTTGCCTTGCGTTAGAGCGTCGGCGAGAACGGATGCGTACATATCCATGTCTTCGTTCTTCCCCGCCGTACAGGTTCCGCCGTATGCGATTTCAATCGGCACGGGAGTTTTAAGTTCGCGAATGTACTTGCCGTTGCCCGGATCGCCCGGAGTCGCGACCATGGGCGCGATCTCAGCCGCGTCGAGTTCGATCACCTGGGCGTATTCGGCGTTCGGATCGCTCTCCAGGCCTGCGATCATCTTCTCGATTTCGGCGCGTTGCAGTCCCCGGCGTTCCATCAGAAACGCGACCACCTTTTCATCCGGAGCCACGATGCCGGTAAAGCCTCCGATTTCGGCCGCCATATTGGTCATGGTGGCGCGCTCGTCCACCGACAGCGCCTCGACCGCTTCGCCTGCATACTCCATCACCTTCGCCAACGCCTTGCCGCTGCGCACGTAATCGAGCGAAAGAATCTTCAGGATGAAATCTTTCGCCGTGACGTTCGGACGACGCTTGCCCCGAATCACGATCTTGACCGACTCCGGAACCTTGACGCGAACGTCTTTCGTAATCCAGGAGTTGAATAGGTCGGTCGTCCCAATGCCGAAGGCTATGCATCCGATGGCGCCGACATGCGGCGTGTGCGAATCGGAGCCAACGTTCACCTGCCCCGGCAGCGCATAGGTCTCCAGCATCACCGAGTGGCAGATGCCCTCCGAGCCTTTGCGGTCGGGGAGTTCGCCGTGCAGTTTGATTCCCTGTTGCTTCGCGAACTCCTCCTGCTTCAGCTTGAGCTGCGTGGCCAAGTCGAGCAGCCCCATTTTTTTCTTTTCTTCCGAGATCACTTCGTCGAGAAAGGTGAGATGGTCGCGGAAGAAGCGGATGCTCGAGGCATCGTTCACCGGAACATGCTTGCCGACGTTTTGCTCGTAGAAAATGGACGCCATGGGCGTGACGTACTCATGGCTGAACCGCAGATCGACGCGAGTGAAACCGGTGTCGCCCGGCCGAACGTAACACGTAGGGACGGACGCATTCGTCCGTCCAGCCGAGCGCAGCTCGGCAGTCTCCGATGCCGCTGAGGCCATGTGCGCCGCAAAAATCTTCTCCGCCAGCGTCATCGCACGCTTCGCAGTCTTTATCGGCGGCAGAAGAACTTTGCCCTGCATGCGTGCCACATTAAACGGAAACAAGCCCCCATACTCGATTACCTGTTTCGTGATCTCGTCTTCCCCGGCGGTGAATTCACTGAGCGCGATTTCTTCCCCGGCGCGAATCCGGTCGATCAAAGAAAAGTTGGTCGAAGTCAGCAACCCGAGGTTTTGGCAGTTCTGCTGGTAGATGCGCTCAATATTCTCCCCGATTGCGACTTGAATTCCGGCGCACATCTCGGCATAAGGCGACTG